>CAZPJX010000024.1:0-30690 GCA_964586985.1 uncultured Gemmatimonas sp.
CCGCGCAAGACCGTTGCCGAGCATCAGTCCCCCGCTGAGCGCGAGCGTTCCGCCTCGGCCGTACGGACACGCGATTGGGCCAACCTCGGGAAGAGGCCCGCTGCCAGCAGTGCGGCGAACAGCAGCACGAGCAGGATCGGCATCATTCGGCCGCGACGTGGCCTGGTGCATCGGGTCGTACGGGATGACGAGGACAGGGCGGAGGAACGCATGAGGGATCGCATCACGAGGTCAGTTCCAGCGAAAGGACCGGGCCGCGCCGGTTGGCGCGGAGCCTGCTGTATACGAAGGGGAGGAGCGTCAGGGTGGCAAAAGTTGCGAACATCAGACCGCCGATCACGGCGCGGCCGAGGGGGGCGTTCTGTTCGCCGCCCTCGCCGAGACCGAGGGCCATGGGGAGCATGCCCATGATCATGGCCAAGGCGGTCATGATCACGGGACGCAGGCGGGTGGCGGCCGCTTCGAGCGCCGCCTCGAGCGCGGTGAGTCCCGCCGTCATGCGCTCATTGGCGAAGGACACGACGAGAATGCCGTTGGCGGTCGCGACACCCATGCTCATGATGGCGCCCATGAACGCTGGTACGCTGACCGTGTTGCCACAGGCATACAGCGCCCAGATCACGCCAGCCAGCGCAAGGGGAAGCGCGCAGGCGATGATGAGGGGATCAAGCCAGGACTGGAAGTTGATCACCATGATGAGATAGACCAGGAGCACGGCGAAGAGGAGTCCGGTGGCCAATCCCACGTAGGACGTGCGCATGCTTGCGACCTGTCCACGCATCACCAGGGTTGTGCCGCGGGGTAGTGATTCCCTGAGGGAATCGAGGACGACATCGATGTCGCTGGCCACGGCGCCCAGATCGCGATCCAGCACGTTGGCGTAGATGTCGAAGACCGGGGCCACATCGTAATGGCTGATCACGGCGACGCTGGTCCCACGTTTCACGGTCGCCAAATTCTGGAACAGCTGCGGCCTGCCCCCGCTGTTGACCCCGGCGTTGCTCAGGATGGGGGTGCGACCGATGTCCTCGATCGAGGCAATGCGATACTGCGGAGTCTGCACGTTGACCGCATACTGCACACCGTTCTGCTGATTGAGCCAGAAGTTCGGTTGCGTCTGCCCGCTCGATGCCAGCGAGACGAGCAGGTCACTGGCCACATCGCGCTGGGTGAGGGAGAGTGACGCGGCGAGGTCGCGGTCAACGGTGACATCGAGCTGCGGCGCTTCGAGACGTTGCTGGAGGTACACATCCACGGCCCCAGGGATGTGCTTCAGCCTATGCTCCAGCAGGCGCGCCACCTTGATGTTCTCGGCCCGATTCGAGCCCACCACCTGCACATTGACCGGTGCCGGCAGCCCTGCATTGAGAATCTGGGAGACGATGTCGGCAGACTGGAAGAAGACCAGTACGTCGGGGAACTCATCCCGGACCACGTGACGGATGCGCCGCGAGTAGTCGGCAGTCCGCCCGACGCGGTCTTCCGTCAGCGTGATCAGCAGATCGGCATCGGTCACACCAATGGTCGGGTTGTCGCTGTAGGCAAGGTTGGTGGCACCGGACGTCGCGATTCCGACATTATCGATGATGGCCTCGAGATCGCCTGCTGGAATGATCGCGCGGATGCGCTCCTCCACAGCCGAGACAATGCGGGCCGTCTCTTCGAGCCGGGTGCCGACCGGTGCGCGCAGATGCAGGCGGATCTGTCCGGCATCCACGGTTGGAAAGAAATCCCGGCCCAACCATGGTGCGAGTGCCGTCGCTGAGAGTAGAACCGCCCCGACGGTCAGGAGCATGCGCGCGGGCTTTGTCAGCAGCGCGGACAGGGCCAGGCGGTAGCGTACACGCCACTGTTCGAAGCGGTGCTCGAAATTGTGGTGGAGTCGTGCGAAGGGGCCCGGGCGCCGGGGCATGCCGGCCCGTTTCACCTCGAGCGCACGCTCCCGTTCCAACGCATAGCGGACCAGTGTGGGCACGAGGGTCCGCGAGATGATGTACGACGCGGCCATTGCAAAGACGACGGCCATGGCCAGCGGGCGGAACAGGGAGCCCGCAGCCCCGCTGAGGAAAAAGATGGGAACAAACACAATGCAGATCGCCATCGTGGAGACGAAGGTCGGGACGGCAATCTGCCCGGCGCCGTCGAGAATGGCTTTCTCGATGTCGGGTTCGTGCTCCTGCACCCGGTGGATGTTCTCGATACCCACGGTGGCATCGTCGACCAGCACGCCGACGGCCAGTGCCAGACCTCCCAGTGTCATCACGTTGAGCGTCTGACCAAGCATGGCCAGCACCGTGACCGACACAAGAATCGAGAGTGGGATCGACAGCGCCACAATCAGTGTGGACCGCCAGCTGCCAAGGAACAGCAGGATCATGGCGGCCGTCAGGCAGGCGGCGATGAGGGCTTCCATGACGACGCCCTTGAGTGCCGCCTTCACGAAAACGGACTGATCGGCGAGGATGTCCACCTTGAGCGCGGTGGGCAGCGTGGCCATGATGCCCGGCAGGGCGTCACGCACCCGATTGACCACGTCGATGGTGGATGCCCCGCCGGCCTTGAGCACGGTGACGAGGGCTCCGCGCACTCCATCGCGATGCACGATATTGGTCTGCACCGCGTACCCGTCACGCACCTGGGCTATGTCCCGCAGACGGACCAGCCCCCCGTTCACCATGCGAACGGGCAGATCGTTCAATGCCTCCACCACATCGGTGCTGCCATTCAAGCGTACGATGTATTCGCGCTCACCGATCTTGGCCGTCCCACTGGGCAGCACAAGATTCTGCGCTGTGACGGCGTCGCTCACGTCGGTTGGCGAGAGCCCGTGGGCGAAGAGCTGTGCCGGGTCAAGATCGACATTGATGAGGCGCGCACGCCCGCCATACGGTAGCGGTACCGAGGCGCCGCGCACTGTCGCCAGACGGGTACGGATGCCGTTGGTGCCCAGATCGTAGAGCTGCTGTTCGGACAACGAGTCACCGCCGAGGGCGAGCTGCAGCACGGGCACATTGGCCGCGTTGTAGCGAACAATGAATGGCGCGGTCGCACCGGGCGGCATGATGCGCAGGATGGCCTGTGCGGTGGAGGCCATCTGGGCCACCGCGGACTCGATGCGCGCACCGGGCTGGAAGTAGACCTTGATGAGGGTCAGGCCGGCCAGGGATTGCGACTCGATATGCTCGACGTCATTGACGGTGGTCGTGATGGCACGCTCGAAGGGCGTGCCAAACCGTCGCTCCATCTCTTCGGGGGGAAGGCCGCCGTACGACCAGATCACCGAGACGACGGGGATATCCAGTTCGGGCAGGATATCGGTGGGCATCCGCAGGGCTGAGAGTACTCCGAAGAGCACGACGAGCAGTGCGCCAACGATGAAGGTGTACGGTCGCCGGAGGGCGAGTTGGACAATCCACATGGCGGGGAGGCAGGAGACGCCGGTACTGCGGGCGTATCGGAGCCGCCCGGCACTGGGAGTCTACGTGCCAGCCGGTCATTACGCTCTGGTGCATGTCCGAATTGTCAGATATCTCAACGAGATCGGCCCGATCGAGAGGTACCGATCGGGCCGATGCTCCACCGCCCTGCCACCGATTCACGGGTGGTTCACTCGCGGAATTCGGCGCGTGCTGCCGCCATACCGCCACCGTCGACCACTCTGTCGAACCCGTCGGCGCGCAGGAGCTGGGCCGCCAGCGCCGACCGCGCGCCACTGGCACAGTACACCAGAATGCGGGAGCCCTTGGTGATTTCGGGGTGTTGTGCGAGTGACTGCGGGAGCTTGCCGACGGGCAGATTGCGGGCACCGGGCAGATGGCCCAGCCAGAACTCGAGCCTGGAGCGGACATCGATCACGATGTCGACGGGTGCGTTTTTGAATGATGGCATGGATGACCGATTACTTCGTCTCGTCCAGCATGGTCTTGATCTGGTCGCGGGCGTCCTGCAGGTGGGCACGCGACGCCCGATCACTCGTTCTGCCGATCGCGGTCGCGAGCTCACGGTCGAGGGCACGCATCTCATCCTTCACCATCGCCCGAATGTCGCGGGGCGGCGCGACGGGAGGGCCCAACTGGGCTGCAGTCTGTGCGGGTGTTGTCGGCGCGGCCGGTGGCTTGATCTTCACCGCCATGAGCTCGAGGTAGATGTTCTGCAGGCGGCGACGGTAGGCGGTGATTGGTCGTCCACCTGTCATCTCGCTCCAGAGGCCATGACGGACATCCGACAGCATCTCCCCCAGGGGATAGACGCTCTGGCGGAGTGAGGTGGCTTCGATTTCGACAAGGCGCTGCAACCGGCTGTTGGCGAGCAGGCTGTTGAGTGTTCGCGCCTGCGCATTCACGACCCTGTTGATATTGCCTTCCGACTCCAGTCGGCGCAGCGTCGGTACGTCGATGAGGTAGGTCGGCGTGGCGAAAACCTGCTCGTTGAGGAACTTCACGGCAGCCTTCTGCCGGGCGCGGGAGACAGGGGTCCATACCGGGCCGCTCTGGCTCTGCCGTTTCTCCTGCTTGTCGAGACCACCCACGATTCTTGTGACGTGGTTGGCTTCGAGTGCCCACTGGCTGACGACGCCGTCATAGGTGGTCCGAAGCAGTGAGAAATCGGCGGTCTTGTCACTGCCAGCGGCGGCGTCAACCAGCTTCATGACGCGGGCGATGTTCTTGAAGCCGAGTGTGGTGGCTCCCACGGCATCTGCATCACCAACGGCTTCCGACTGCTCACCGGGATCCGCACCACCGGCGCCGGCATCACTGGCGAAACGGTACCACGGGATGCTGTCCTGCAACCGCGCCCACGCATCGAGCTGACTGACCTCGTCTTCGGGCGTGCGAGCGCCCCGGATCGGCGCGTATCCCCACCGGACCGCGTACTTGTCGTACACACCGACCTTGGGTACCAGATCGGACAGCGGTATACCGTCTTCCGGTTGTGCGACGTAGTTGAAGCGGGCGTAGTCCATGATGGACGGCGAGTGCCCCATCTTCGCGACCCAGGTTTTCGACCGGATCGAATCGAGCGGATACATCGAACTGCCCTTGAAATTGTGCGGCAGCCCCAGCGTGTGTCCCACCTCGTGCGCAACGACGAACTGAATGAGTCGTCCCATCAAGGTATCGGGGAACGGGAACGTCTGGGCACGCTTGTCCAGATGGCCGACCTGCGCGAAGTACCAGTCGCGTTGAAGGTCGAGAATGTTGTGGTACATCTGGACATCGGCATCGATGATCTCGCCGGTTCGGGGATCCACAAGGCTCGGCCCTTGTGCGTTGGCCACCGGGGACGGCAACCAGCGGATCATGGCGACACTGGCGTCCTCACCCGAGAACTCGGGATCGTTGGGGACTTCGCCCGCCACGATGCCTTTCGCAAACCCTGCGGCTTCGAACGCCGGCTGCCATTCCTCGATGCCCGCCTTTACCCACGGTACGAGCCAGGTGGGCGTGGCCGGATCGACGTAATAGGTGATGGGCTTCCTGGGTACGCAGAGATCGCCCTGGGTCCGATCGGAGCACTCGAGGCGCCAGCGGGTGATGTACCGCAGTGGCAGCACGCGCTGTTCACGCGAGCCGAAGTCGAGGCGGGTACGCGAGAAGTATCCCACACGCTCGTCGGCGAGACGCGGCATCATGGGATCATCGGGCAGGCGCACGAGGGAGAACGTATACGCTTCCGTTGTGCTGCTCGCCGTCGGCGTGCCCTGCGGCGTAAAGGTCTGGACCACGGTGACGTTCACATTGCGGGTGAACGCGGAGAACTTGTCCACGAACGATCGTGAGGCGTCCACAGCGGCCCGACGACCGTTGGCCGTAAATTCCTGCACACCGCCCACGAACAAACGGGTCACGTCGATCACGGCCGCGCTGTCCTTGCCGTAGGCGTCGACATTGAATGCGGCGATGATCGGAAAGAACTGAATCAACGACATCGCCCGTTCGGTCTGCTGGGTGCTATCGGACGCGACGGTGTTGTAGTTGACGTCGCGCAGCAGCAGGCGATTTTCGCGGCGTTCGAAGCGCACCAACCGGGTTGGACCGTTGGTGCTGCCAGTGATTGCGGCGTTGGTACCGGCCAATACGCTGGTCACCATGAAATCCCGGCCGAGCTGCGAGGCAGGGATTTCGAAGTAGAGGCGACTGCCGACCTGATGCACAGCGAAGACTCCCTGCTTGGTCCGAGCGCGTGGGGTGATGACCGCGGCATACGGTCGCGGTGTGGCTTCACCCTGCGCTCCACCCAAGGCTCCGGCCAGCGCGGCGAGACTGGGGACGCCGGCGGGCGGTTGACCGCCTGGCTGCTGGGCTGGGGTTGCCGGTCCTCCACCCGCGGCCCCAGGCGTATTCTGGCTGGCCGGTCGGTTGGCTTGCGGTCGACTGCTTGCCGGAGCTGGAGCCGGTGCCGGCGTCGTTGCACGCTGACATGCGGCGGCCAATGACACGGCCGCCGCAATCGGAAGGAAAGATCGTCGCATCAATCCTTGGTGGCCAGCATCTTCTTGATCTGATCGCGCGCATCCTCGAGATGGGCGCGGCTCATGCGATCACTCGTGCGGCCAACGGCCGCGGCGAGTTGCGTATCGAGGGCGCGCATCTCGCTCTTGAAGATGGCGCGGAGGTCGGCCGGACTCACCGGCGCCGGTGCGCCGAACGCGCCGGCCTGCTGTGCACCCGCTGCTGGCGCCGGCGGATTGATCTTGAGGGCCACCTGTTCGAGATAGACACGCTGGAGTCGGCGGCGGAATGCATCAATGGGTGCACCGCTGGCGACTTCCTTCCACAGTCCACGACGCAGATCCGCCAGCATGTCGGCGACCGGGTAGACATCGGCGCGCGAGGTTGCACGCGCTTCAAGTTCCACCATGCGGACCAGGCGATCGTTCGCCAGCAGCGCGGTCAATGCCCGCGCCTGTGCCGTGCCGACACGGTTCAACGATCCACTGGCCTCGAAGCGGCGCAGAATGTTGTCGTCGAGGAGCCAGGTGGGCGTCGTGAACGCATTGTCGTTCAGGAACTGCACCGCCTCTTTCTGGCGTGCCGGTTCCACATTGCGCCAGACCGGTCCGGCCTGTCCCACATACTTCTGCTGTCGGTACTCCGCGCCGACGATACGCGACACGTGGGCGAGCTCCGTGGCCCACTGGTTGACCGTGCGGCCGTAGAGCTCATCCAGATTCTCGTAGGTGTCGCCTTCCTTCCACGCCGTGGCACTGACCAGGAAGCCCATGACCCGCTTGAGATTCCGGATGCCCAAGGCGGTGGATCGCACCGCATCGGCATCACCGACGGCTTCGGATTGCTCGCCGGGGTCTGCGCCGCCGGCACCAGCGTCGCTGGCGAAGCGGTACCAGGGGATGGAATCCTGCATGCGTGCCCACTGATCGAGCTGAGGACGTTCCGCCTCGGGAGTCCGTGCACCGGGAATGGGGCTGTAGCCCCACTTCACCGCATACACATCGTACGGACCCACCTTCGGGATGAGGTCATCGAGCGCGATGCCGTCTTCGGGCTGCGCGACGTAGTTGAAGCGGGCATAGTCCATGAGTGTGGGAGTATGACCCATCTTCGCCACCCAGGTCTTCGAACGCACCGAGTCCACCGGATACATGGAACTCGCCTTGAAGTTGTGCGGGAATCCAAGCGTGTGCCCCACCTCGTGGGCGGTCACATACTCCATCAGGCGGCCGGCGAGCGTGTCGGGGAAGGGGAGCTTCTGCGCGCGGGGATCGAGCGGCCCGACCTGGGTAAAGTACCACGCACGGGTGAGGTTCATGACGTTGAGATACGTCTGCACGTCGGCGTCAAGGATTTCCCCTGTGCGCGGGTCCTTGAGTGACGGGCCCACGGCGTTTTCCGTGGCGGACGGCAGCCAGCGCACCATGCTCACCGTGGCATCCTCTCCCGAGAAGTCGGGATCGTTGGTTGGCGCTTCGGCGGCCACGATGCCCTGGGCAAAGCCGGCGGCTTCGAAGGCCGGCTGCCACGCTTCGATACCCTTGCGGATCCACGGCTTGAGCCAGGCGGGCGTTGCCGGGTCGAGGTAATAGGTGATGGGCTTCTTCGGGACGCAGAGGGCCCCAACCTTCCGGTCGCTGCACTCGAGGCGCCAGCGGGAGATGTAGCGACGCGCTTCCACGCGCTGCGTGGCGCCAGAGAAATCGCGCTGGGTCACACCAAAGTATCCGACCCGATCATCCAGGAGCCGCGGCATCATCGGATCCTCGGGCAGCTTGGCGATCGAAAAAGTGTACTTCTCGGTCGTTGGGGCCGTGGCATTGGCAGCGCCCGGGCCAGCCGGTGCGCCACCGGCCGCAGCACCCTGCGGCGTGAAGCTCTGTACGGCGGTGACATTGACGTTGCGCGAGTAGGCGGCGAATCGATCGATGTACGATCGTGCCGCATCCACCTGGGCGCGGCGACCCAGTGCCGAGTACTCCGGCACGCCTCCCGTGAACATGCGGGTCACCTCCACCACAACGGATCCATCGGGACCAAGGGCCTCGATGTTCAGTGCCGTGAGGATCTTGGTCACACCGATGAGCTCTGCCGCCAAACGCTGCGACGCCGCGGTATCGGCGATGATATCGCGGTAGGAGGCTTCGCGCACGAGCACGCGATTGTCGCGCCGCTCGAAGCGCACGATGTTGTTGCCACCCTGCGTCCCACGGATACCGATCTCGTCGGGCGTGCCCGCGAGCGTGGTGACGACGATGTAGTCCTTGCCAAGTTCGGACCGGGGGATCTCGAAGTAGAGACGGGACCCCACCTGATGCACCTTGAAGACGCCGCTCTTGGTGACGGCGCGTGCGGTGATCACCGTGTTGTAGGGCCGCGGCTGGGGATCCTGAGCTGCGGCACCACCGCCTGGTTGGGCGCCATTGGCGACCGGGCCACCGGGAGCTGCCGCGGCGGCTCCTGTGGAGACAGCCGGACGCGCTGCGGGGGCAGGAGCAGCGGCGGGTGCCGGTGCGGGTTTGGGCGCGCATGCGCCGAACAGGAGGCCGGCCGTCGCAAGGCCAGCCGTGACGAGGGCGTAGGGAATAGGACGCATTCGGAAACTGGGAGAGAGGGCAGGGTCGACATCGTCGCACGCCGGAACCCAGAATCTACACCCGAATGCCACTCCTCGACCTGTTGGGCCTACCGGAGTGTACGTACCATCCAGTCGGCCAGGACGCCGAGCACTTCGCGGCGTACGCGGGTATTCGCCAGCAGCATGTAGCCACTCAGGGCGCCGCTGGAATCGGCAATCATGAGATGATTGGTGGCCGGAAAATGGTGCAGGGCGACCTGCGAATTTCCCGAGCGGCGCAGTGTGGCCGCGATGGTATCGGCCTGTTCCCGCGTGACCTGCAGATCGGTGTCACCCTGCAGGACAAGCACCGGTTGCTTCACCTGCGCCAGCACGAGACGGGGATCAGTGCGCATGAAATAGCTGAACCATGGATTGCTCCGTTCGAGCGAATCCAGGCCGGGTTGCACCTTGCGACGCAGGGAGTCGCGCTGGTCGCTGGTGACATCGGAGAGTTCGCGGATGACCGTCTCGTTCTGATAGGCGAGGATGCGTCGACCGTCGTAGGCGGGACCGGCGAGGAGTGCGATGGCTCGCACGGAGGGATCACGCACGGCCACCAGTGGCGCGATCAGGCCACCTTCGCTGTGTCCTGCCAGCGCGATGCGCGTGGGATCGATATCGGGACGCGTCTTGAGCCAGGCAATCACCGACTGCACATCGTCGGCAAAATCCGCACTGGTGGCGGCATTGCGGGTGGACGCGCCGCCGCTCATGCCCACGCCCCGATCGTCGTAGCGCAGGACCGCAATGCCTCGGCGTCCCAGCGTATCGGCGATCTCCCGGAACACCTGATACCCCCGGATGCCTGGCAGACGGGAATCGCGTTCCTGCGGACCACTGCCGCTGATCGTGATGACCACGGGCACACGACCCGCCCGATTCGACGGTGTGGTGAGCGTCCCCGCCAGCGTGTATCCACGCGCGGTGGGGATCGTGACCTGTTCGGCCGAATACGGCGCGCCCACTGGAGCGCCATAGCTCACGGTTTCGGCGCTTGGCGGAGCGATGGGGGTTGCAACCCGCACGACACGAAGGCCCTGCGCGGGAACGGTGATCTCCACCGGTCCGTCACTCCCCCACACGGTGCGCAGACTCAATCCGGAGATGGCGAGCGTGGTCGTGTCTCCAGCGCCTGTGACGGTACCCTGCATCGTCTGGGCTCCGGCCGACATGAACAACGGGACCACCCGACGGCCTGCCTCGCGTGCGGCACGCGACACGATGGCTGCATGGGCGACCGACTGGCCCAGGAAGGGAATGGCGCCAGCCTGGCTGGCCACGTGTTGACCGCGGGACTGGCCACCCGACTGTGCCTCGATCAGTACACTATCTCCCGCGGGTGTCAGCGTGACGTCCTGAACCGGCGGGCTGGTATTCGCGGCATTGGGTGCGCGAACCACGATGTGCAGCGCCAGGAGGGAGGGACCTCTTCGCTGCTGGCTCCAGGTGATGGAGGGCTGCCCCCGCATGGTCAGCACGCCAGCGACGGTGCCTGCCTCGATGGTCACGGACTCCGTGCCCAGCGTGTCGGCCCCACGCAGATAGACAAAGTGCAGAGGTTTCGGCGCGTTCCCGTTCTGGGCGTGCGCGGTGCTGGTCAATACCGAACCCGCCATGAGCACGCCGGCGATGGCCGTGGCCGTGACCGGGTTGAAGCGGAGGGAGCCTGGGAGGGTGTACAGCGGCATCAGAGACTCATGCATCAGGGAAGGAACTCTTGAGGTCATCGACCTGGGGGGATCGGTCATCGGGAGAATCACCGGAATCGAAAGGAAGATCGGATGACTGGGCGGGTGACACACTCGACTGCCGGCCTGACCTCGCGGACGGCGTGCGCCCCGCACTCTGGAGCGCACGTCGCAGCAGGAATTCGATCTGTCCGTTCAGGCTGCGCAGGTCGTCATTCGCCCAGCGCTGCACGGCATCGAGTACCTCTCGATCGACACGGAGAAGGAATGACTTGCGGTCAGCCATGATGTCGCACCAGACGACGGGTCGTCAGGTGTAGAGCGAGCCGGTGTTGACGACCGGCTGCGTGGAACGTTCGGAGCACAGCACGACGAGCAGGTTGCTCACCATCGCCGCCTTGCGTTCGACATCGAGTGCCACGATGTCGCGCTCCTTGAGGGCGTCGAGCGCCATCTCCACCATGCCGACCGCTCCTTCCACGATGGTCTGTCGCGCGGCCACGATGGCACTGGCCTGCTGCCGTTGCAGCATGGCGGCTGCGATCTCAGGTGCGTATGCGAGGTGGCTGATGCGTGCCTCGATGACTTCCACGCCGGCCTTCGCCAGACGCTCATGCAGCGCTTCGAGCAGCCCCTTGTTCACTTCGGTCTGATGGGTGCTCAGCGAGATCGCTCCCGAACTGTGCGCATCGTATGGATGGGTGGAGGCAAGCGCCCGCAACGCGGATTCGCTCTGCACCGCCACGTACTGGACGTAGTCGTTCACTTCAAACATCGCTTCGGCGGTGTCGATCACCTTCCAGACGACGATGGCGCCGATCTCCACCGGATTCGATTGCGCGTCGTTCACCTTGAGCTTGTTGGTTTCGAAGTTGCGAATGCGCAGCGAGACCGATGCCTTCATGATGAACGGGTTCACGAACCAGAGCCCCGGCGTGCGCACCGTGCCCTGGTACTTGCCGAAGAGCGTCAGCACCTGCCCTTCATTCGGGGCGACGGTGAACAGCCCCTTGAAGCCGAGCGCGGCGAGCACGGTGAGAACTGCACCCGCGATGGACATCAGGGGGTAGTCCGTGCGAGCACCCTGAATGATTGCAGCCACGCAGAGCACCAGCACGACAACCAGCAGGAATGCGATGAGCAATCCAGGGGCCGGCCGCAGTTCCTTTTCGCTGAGCATAGGATTGATTCCCTCAAGTAAGGTGGTATTAAAGTGATATCATCATAATATCGACGATGCAAGCCCCAACTGAGGATTGGTTAGCGGTCCCGCGGGGTGGCGCCCGGCTCGCCCAGCTGTGTTGCCGTGGCCCTGAGGAGCCGATCCACGCGGGTGGTACGCCCTCCGAAATTGCGGAGAAACCGGAGGAGGGGATTGCTGGTGACACTCGATTCAAACACGGTCAATCGCGTGCGCCCCTCGTGTACCTCAACCAGCACCTTCCAGTCGCCCACGACCTCCTGGCTGTCGCCCACCAGACGCAGTGCCAGACGGTCGGGGGCTGCCGCGTCGGTCACGATGAGGGTAGGCAGCGCCGGGCACCAGTCGGGGATCTGCTCCACGGCATGGATGAGACGCCAGACGTCTTCGGGCGGAGTGGCGAGGTCCAGGCTGCGGGAAATTTCCACCCGCGCAGGGATCAGCAATCCGCCCACCAGCATCGCGATCACCAGCGAGGCGATCGCGGCCAGCACCAACAGAATCCAGTTCATCATTGCGACAGGACACTCCGGGGATGGAGGCGGAAATACGGCATGGGCCGTGTCCGCTTCGATTCACACTGTACTGGCTGCCGCGTCGATAGCGGCACGGACCCGTCTGGCGAGTTCGAGAGACGTGAACGGTTTCGCCAGCAGCATGCGTTCCTCGGAACGAGGCCCCGTGTGTAACCCATCGTCCTCGGTATATCCGGACACGAAGAGCACCTGAAGGCCCGGACGCTGTGCCACGAGGCGATCGGCCAAGGTCCGTCCACTCATGCCAGGCATCACCACATCGGTCACGAGCAATGCAATACGGCCCGTAAAGGCCTGGGAAATCGCCATGGCGGCGTCCCCGCCGACTGCCGTAAGCACCCGATAGCCGCGACGCTCGAGCGCGGCGGCGGCGACCGTACGCACGGTATCCTCATCCTCGGCAAGCAGGATAGTCTCCGAGCCGGCGAGCGAATCATCTTCGAGATCACCGCCCTTGGGGACCTGCACGGATTCGTCAAGGCGAGGCAGCAGCAGATGCATGGTGGTTCCTACTCCCTGCACGGATTCCACGCGGATCTCCCCACTGGCTCGTTCCATCATGCTGCATGCGAGCGCCAGCCCGAGCCCCGATCCCTTTTCGCGCTCCTTGGTCGTGAAGAACGGCTCAAACACGTGGGCCTTGACCTCATCGTCCATGCCGATGCCATTGTCGCTGACACTGATGGTGGTCCACGCGGTGCGCGCATCGAGGGTGAACTGCTGCCGCTGTTCCGGCGAGACCTCCGCGACGCGGATGTCGATACGTCCGCCGTGCGGCAAGGCATCGCGGGCGTTGCTCACCAGGTTCAGCACGGCCTGCTCCAGTTGACTGGCGTCGATGCGCACCGTACCCACGCTGTGATCCAAATGGGTGTGCAGCGCGATATGCTCGCCGATCAGGCGTCGCAGCAGCCGATCGAGCCCGAGAACGGTGCTGTTCGGATCGAGCACCGTCGGTTGCAGAACGGCCTTCCGGCTCAAGGTAAGAATCTGGCGAGACAATTCCGTGCCGCGACCGGCCAGGGCCCGTATCTCCTGCACGTCGTCGTGTGCCTGCGTGCCGGGGCGAAGCTGTGCCAGGAGCAGATCGCAGTAGCCGAGCATGCCGGTGAGCAGGTTGTTGAAATCGTGGGAGATGCCGCCCGCAAAGGTGCCAATGGCCTCCATCTTCTGGGCCTGTCGGAGTTGCTCTTCGCTGCGCGCGAGCGCCCGCTCCGCTTCGCGTCTTGCCGTGATGTCCATGCCCACCGAGAGCCAGCTTGCGCGTCCCAGGCGCCGAGAACTCGTGGTGATCACCTCCATCTCGATCCCTGCCCCCGCGGCGGTGCGGTGCATCCAGTGGCCGGCGTTCTGTCGTGATTCAGAGAACGGGAGACGTGCCCCGTTGAATCGTTCGAGTTCGGACGGGTCCAGCAGATCGATCACCTTCAGCGAGAGGAAGTGATCACGCTCATATCCGTACTTTTCGATCGCCGCCTGATTGACGGCCAGAATGTGCTTGGTTTCTGCGTCCCAGGCCCACATGGGCAGGGGGTTTGAATCGAAGAGGAACCGGTAGCGCCGTTCGTTGTCGGCCAGCAGCGCCGTGCGGCGCTCCACGGTTTCGGCCATCTGGTTGAGGGCCATCGCAAGCTGTCCGATTTCATCACTCGACTGGACCACCGAGCGATGACTGGACAGGCCCGCCGAAAGCATATGCGCGTCGTGAATGAGCGCGTCTACCGGCCTGGCGATCAGGCCCCCCACCGCATAGGCGATGGCGCCGCTGATGAGCAGGGCCCCAACAAGCAGTGCCCAGCCCGCCACTCCATCCCGAGAGAGGTCGAGGAACACGGAGACCAGGACGGGCAGCGCCATCGTGCCGACGGCGAGCAGCAGCAGGCGCACACGCAGCCCCATCCCCCAGACCGTGACGGCGTTCTGGGAGCGGGGGGTGACAATGGGGCGCTCGGGGTCGGTCACGGTTCAGCCTGTTCTTCCAGTGGCCTACAACGACGCTGAGACGGGCGGGGGCTTGGTGCGGGGTCAGTCCCCGGACGGGGCGACCCCAGGGATCAGCGACACGGCCATACCCATGGCATGGTATCCCTTGTCGACATAGACCGTCGAGCCGGTGATGCCGCTCGCGAGGTCACTCGCCAGAAACGCGGCGGTGGTCCCCACTTCACGTGCCTCGAACGGTTGTGTGACAGGTGAGTTCTGTTCGCAATACCGTACCATCGTCTGGATGATGCCGATGGCGCTGGCCGCACGCGAGGCGTAGGGACCCGCAGAGATGGTGTTGACGCGAAGCCCCCATTTCCGGCCGGCTTCGAAGGCCAGTACCCGGGTGTCACTTTCCAACTGCGCCTTGGCCGAGGACATTCCTCCGCCGTATCCCGGGATGACGCGCTCACTCGCCATGTAGGTAAGCGAGCAGACCGAACCACCGGGACGCATCAACGGACCAAGGCGCTGCACCATCGAGACCAGTGAAAAGGCGCTGGCACTGGAGGCCGCGAGATATCCCGCTCGGCTCACTTCCAGGAGCGGCTTCTTCACTTCGGGACCGTTCGCCAGGGAGTGGAAGACGATATCCAGCGGTTGTGCGCCAAAGTCGGCCACGAGTCGCTGTGCGAGTCCGTCGATGGAAAAATCCCCCAGATCCATGTACCGCTTGTTGTCCCGGACTTCTTCGGGGGCATCGGCAAGCGTGTCGAACATGGCATCGAGCGGATAGATGCGCTCGAAGCTCAGCAGGGAGCCGTCTGACATCCGACGGGAATCCTCGATCTTTCCGCGTTCGAGAAGGCTCAGGAAGATGTTGAGTGCCGGTGGCCACGTGGCGACGCAGACAGTGGCCCCAGCCTCCGCAAACGCCTTGGCGATAGCCCAGCCGAAGCCGTTATCGTCGGCAACCCCCGCCACGAGGGCGCGCTTTCCAGTCAGATCGATGGGTAACATCCGAATAACATACTCCAAGAGGGCGTGATCAGCGCGATGCGCGCGACAGCCGATCGCGAATCCCGTCCCACCCCGGCTCGTCGGGTGGGGCTTCGATGAGCACCAGCGATGCACATCGTGCATCGACCTCATGCAAAGCCGCATAGAGGGCCTGTGCGTAAGGCCGTGGAGCATCGGGCATGTTGATGGTCTCTATGGAGAGGCCCTCCAGTGCGACGCTCCGCAGCAATCCGATCACGTGGCCTCGGCCCGCCCCCCCGGCCGGGGACCTGCGATCCCGCAGGGCTGATTCCACCTCGCCACGCTGCGCCGGCGTGAAGAGCCAGACGTCAGCGCGGGGCGCATAGTGCCGATCAGCCATACCTGGGGAACGTGGTGTCACCGTCGCTGGCGATTGGGTGTCTGAGGTCAGGCTCCCTGTCCCATGCGGAACGGCGGGGATGGCGGCATGGCGGACCACGACATCAAGGTCGACAAGGGCCGCTTCGAGCGTCTCCCGCCCGATCATGCCAGGGCGCAGAATGGTAACCAGGTCATCCGTGCAGTCGACAACAGTGCTCTCGATGCCCACCGCGCAGGGACCGCCGTCGAGGATCAGCGGGATGCGCTCCCCCAGGGAGGCCAGGACATGTTGCGCCGTGGTCGGGCTCACCTGCGTGAAACGGTTCGCGCTGGGCGCGGCAATGGGACGCTCCGTTGCGTCGAGCAGGGCGAGCGCCACCGGGTGTGCTGGCACGCGCAATGCCACCGTGTCACCACCCGCTGCGACGACGGCCGGAATATGGGTTGCCCGGGGAACCACGAGGGTGAGTGGGCCCGGCCAGCATCGCTCGGCCAGGCGCTCGGCGCTTCGGGGCCAGACGGCGGCGTGACTGCGGGCTGCCGCCGCACTGGCGGTATGCACGATGACGGGGTTCCAGGCAGGCCGCCCCTTGGCTTCGTAGATACGTGCCACAGCGTCCGCATCGAGCGCGTTGGCGCCGAGCCCGTACACGGTTTCCGTTGGGAACGCCACCAGGTCGCCGGCCCGAAGCCGGGCCGCCGCCTCGGCGATCGCTGACGGATCCGGATGGGCGGGGTCCACGGTGACGACACGCATGCCGGAATTCTAGTTGGCGTGATTCCGGGAGGTAGCGGTGGCCCCTCTCGCGTTGGCCGCTGCGACGATGCTCTACTGCCGGGTGTCGATCGCGCGTTTGGCGATGCGATCCACCAGGCGCGGCGAAATGAGTTTGAGCAGCCGTCCGATCTTGCCGCGCCAGGTCATGACGAGGTCACGATCGCGGCGTACGGTGGCGCGCAGAATCAACCGGGCGCACTCCTCGGTGGGCATCGTCTCACCGGGCTGTCGGATGTAGGCCCGATCTCCGTATGGCGTGCCGTCTCCGGAGAGAGCATGACGATTGATCTCGGAGAACACGAATCCGGGATAGACCACCGTCACACTCACACCGCTCCCCTCGAGTTCAATGCGGAGCGCATCGAAGAACCCGGCCATGGCATGCTTGGTGGCACCGTACGCCGTGCGCTTCGGCACACCGGTCAGTCCGGTGAGGCTCGAGATGGCGACGATGCGGCCAGCGGTCTGCCGCAGGGAAGGGAGGGCGTGGGCCGTGCACCACACGCTGCCGAGGTAGTTCACCCGCATCAGCGTCTCGAAGATCGACAGGTCGGTGATGCTTTCAAATGGCGCGCTGGAACCCAGGCCCGCGTTGTTGACGAGTACGTCGAGACGGCCGAAGTGGGCGACGCAGCGTTCAACGATGGATCGACAGTCCTGTTCCTGGCTGACGTCACCAACCAGAATCACGGCCTCGGCCCCTTTCGCGTGGCAGGCGTCGGCGACCTGGCGCAGGCGCTCGGCGTCGCGTGCCGCGAGGGCGAGTCGTGCACCGGCATCTGCACATTGCCGCGCGAGTGCTGCGCCGATTCCGCTCGAGGCACCGGTGATCAGCACGACCAGCCCGGCGAGGGGATGGCTCACAGTCCGCGCGGCATGTCGTCGTCGGGAACGTCGTCGTCCACTGGATCGGCTTCGAACGGGGCGTCCAGGATGCGCAACGCGTGCACACGATCCGTGCTGCGCACGGCGAGGCGCACGGGATACAGCATGTGCATCACAGGAAGCATACCGCCGGCGTCGTCACGCAGTACGACGGCGGGGATATCGTGTGCTTCGAGCACACTGCGTGCAACGAGCGCTTCCATCTCGTTCACGTATTCGCGGATGACTACCATGGCTTGACCCATAGCGCGAACATAGCGCGAGGCTGGGGCCGCCGTGAGTGCCGGCTTGTTACATTGCGAGCATGGCAGCGGCTTTCGGGATTTTTGTACTCACCGAACTTACCGGTGAGGCGGGCACGATGGTACGGGATATTCAACAGCGGTTCGATCCGAAGCTTGCACGGCTGACGCCGCCGCACGTCACGGTGGTGGGGTCGTCCGGCCTTGGACCGATTCCTACGGACACGCCAGTGGATTGCATTCGCGAGGCCCTGCTGCCGATTGTGGCGTCCACCGCGCCGATGTCCCTGCTCTTCGAGCCACCGCACCGCTTCATGCAGACCGACATCGTCTCGCTGCCACTCGATCCGCATGGCCCGCTGCGCGCATTGCACGAGCGTATGGGCCGCAGCGGACTGCCGTTCAAGGCGGCGCGTTTCCGCTTTACCCCGCACTGCACGCTGAGCTTCTATCCGACACTCACACCGTCGCGGGAACGCGAGCTGCTCGCGCTCCGGGTCACGGCGCCGGCGATCATTGATCGGGTGCAGGTCTATCTGACGCGCGATCCCCAGCCCAGCCGTCTGCTCTTCGAGCTCGCACTCACCGGTTGACCATAGGCCGGCGGACGAGGATCCCTCAGGACCGGGAGTCGGGTCGCAATCGCTGATAGGTGGTGGTCGCGTGCTTCAGCGCGAGGAGGGCCGAGGCCTCGAGTTCGTACTCGAAATGCAGGTCACCAAGTGTATCGTCGCCCTGGGAAATCTGTCGTGATGCCCGCTCGGCAATGCTGTGTCGGCGCAAGTACTCGCGCGCCGCCAGCCACATGCCATTGGCGGCCTGGCGAATCTCACCGGCTTCTGCGACCGGCACCTTGGCGCACTTCTTCTCGAATTCGCGCACGCTCTCTGCCAGCGCGAGATCGATCGTATCGACCATGGCGTGGGCTGCCTGCAGTTCACCGGTCGCCACGCCCATGGTAATCAGGCGCGAGAGGCGCTCATGCTGCCGGCAGGTTTCGGACGCCGTGCGTCCCAGGGCATCACTGCAGAGCAGTGGCGCCAGGTCAGCAGGCGGCGGTGGGTCGGGAAGGACAGCAGCGGCGGAGCTGGAGGGGGCCATGGGACCGAAGAGGCTGGCGAATGCGGACGAAGGATGCGCTGCGACCATCG
Organism: uncultured Gemmatimonas sp.; assembly: GCA_964586985.1. GTDB lineage: Bacteria > Gemmatimonadota > Gemmatimonadetes > Gemmatimonadales > Gemmatimonadaceae > Gemmatimonas. Next base: position 18,839 of record CAZPJX010000024.1, read on the forward strand.
GATCGCCGATGCCAGCGGCGTCGGTCGATCCCCCAATGATCTAGCGGAGCGACCCGTCCCGGTGGTAGTGGGGGAGTGGTGGTAACTTCGTGGACACGGCCCACCGCGCTTTCCCGGAGACGATTTCATGACCGATACGACACAGCCCTACCCGCATCTTCAGGTGAGCACCACCGAGGCCGGCGTGCGGACCATCATGCTGGACCGTGCGGAGCGTCTCAATGCGGTGAATCCGGCGCTCGCCGAGTCGCTGCCACGCGCCCTGCACCATGCGGCAGGGGATGATGCGGTGCGTGTGGTGGTCATCACCGGTGCCGGCCGCGGCTTCTGCGCCGGACTCGATCTCTCGGATCCGGCGGGCGTGGGTATCGCGCGGGCAGCGGACGGGGGAGCGAGGGGTGGCTCGACCCGACGCGAGGCATTGGATCCGTACTACTGGGTTGGCCGTTGGGTGCAGAGTGTCACCCAGTGCGAGAAACCGGTGATCGCCGCAATCAATGGAGCGGCGGCCGGTGCCGGGTTTGGGTTGGCACTCGCCTGCGACATTCGGTTGCTGGCGCAGAGCGCGGTGTGTACGGCGGGGTACGTGCGTCGAGGCCTGTCGCCGGATGCCGGGGTGACCTGGTTCCTGCCGCGCCTGATCGGACAGGCACGTGCCATGGAGATCGTGCTCACCGGTCGCGATATCGCGGCCGCGGAAGCCGAGCGCATAGGACTTGTCGCGGCGGTGCTGCCGGACGCCGAATTCCACGCACAGGTGGCGCGGTATGCCTCCGTGATCGCTGACGGGCCCCCTATCGCGCAGGCCCTCTCGAAGCGGCTCCTGTTGACCAGTCCCGATGCGACGCTCGACGCGCAGTTGCGTGAGGAACTGGTGCACATCAAACAGTGCTTTGCCACGGCCGATGTGCAGGAGGCCCTGCAGGCGTTTCGGGAGAAACGCGCGCCCGTATTTCGAGGTGGGTGATTGTGGGTGTTTGATGAACGCTCAGGAGCTCAGGAAGGCGCGGTCCCGAATCCCGTGTGGAATCCTGGATTGAAGCGCAGACTGCCTGGCAGCGCGTCGAGCAGCGGCGCGAGTTCGGTGGCGCGTTCCTGCGTGGTCACGAAGGTCAGTCCCTGAATACTGACCACGATCATGCCAGAGATTCCATAGACCACCACGCAACTGTCGTCGGCGTGAATGACATTGCCGGAACTCTCCACGCAGTGCACCTGGCCCATCACGCCGTTTCCGGTATCGTCGAGGGCACGTACCCGACGCAGCGACGCCCAGGTGCCCACGTCGTCCCATTCGAAGGCCGCCGGAAGTACGACGACCCGTGGGCTGCGCTCCAGCAATCCGCGGTCGATCGAGACCGACGTCGTCAGATCGGCAAATGCCGTCAATTCACCGGAGACGAGTTTCGGCAAACCATGTCGAAGCTCGTGGGTATGGCGCATGAGTTCTTCAAGCACCACGCTCGCACGCCAGACGAAGATGCCGGTGTTCCAGAGTGCGTCTTTCTCGATGAGCACGTCCGCCAGGGAGGCACTGGGCTTCTCCACGAAATACTCCACGTGGCAGGCACCGCCTTCCGCGCGCGAGAGCAGCGGATCCACCAGTGCTGCGGGTTGCAGATAGCCGAAGCCCGTTTCCGTCCGCGTTGGCGTGGCACCGATGGCGACGAGGTATTGATCGCGGCTGGCGATGGCCGCCGCCCGTCGCAGCGTGTCACGAAAGACATCGGGATAGCCCACGGCGAGGTCGGCATGGAGCGCCACGAAGACCGTGTCGGGCCCAGCGCGTTGGGCCACCTCCTGTGCTCCCCACGCGAGTGCCGCGGCCGTGCCCAGCGGACGGGGTTCAACGAGAAGATTGGCCCGTGGGAGCTCCGGGATAGCCTGGTGCAGGACCTCCGCGATGTCGGCGCTGGTGACCACGAGCACGCGTTCGGCGGGCACCAGGGGGGCAAGGCGGGCCACGGTGTCGACGATGAGCGGTCGTTCATTGACCAGTGCCAGCACCTGCTTGGGCCGTCGCGGTGTGCTCAGCGGCCAGAACCGCGTCCCGATCCCACCGGCGAAGACTACCGCCCACATGGCGGTGCGCGTATCCGGCAACCCCTCGGGCTCGAACTCCTCCAGCGTCCCCGGGATCACCTCATCATCGAGCGCGGTTGCGGAGTCGATGGATACCGACGGTACGATGTGCGGGCGGGCGGCGCGTGGGTCGGACATCGGCGATGTCGAAAGGTGTGGATGCAGGGTCTTCGATGGTGCGTGCGCGTGGTGCCTCTCTGGCGCAGCGTCATCGACGCAGACAACATACCTTCACGTATGTCTACCTCGCACCTCACCGGCGCGCCCCTGCCAGGTCAACCCGACAATCGTCGCGACATCGATGCGCTGGCGATGCTGGAAGCCGACACCAGCCTTGAGGCTGCAGCGCCACTGTTGATGCTTGTCGAGCAGTATTTCGCAGAGACTCGGGACGGAGAAGGCGCTGTCAGCACCTGGCACAGTGCGGAAGTGATTGCGGATCGGATTGCCGAGCCCATGCCGCGTCGCTCTCGGCCCCTGGCCGATGTCGCGCGCCGCCTGTCGTCACTGTTGCTGCCGGATATCAACCGCCTCGCCCATCCGATGTACATCGGCCATCAGGTGTCTGCCCCACTGCCGGCGGCGGTCTGGACGGATGCACTGATCAGCGCGCTCAATCAGTCGCAGGCAGTGCGGGAAATGTCCCCGTCGTTCACGCCGCTCGAGCATCAAGTCATCGAGTGGATGACCGATCTGATCGGCTGGGATGCCCGTGCGGGTGGGACGATGACGTCGGGTGGCACTGAAGCCACGCTGACGGCCTTGCTTGCCGCCCGAAGTCGTGCGTTGCCCGATGTCTGGACCAAGGGGGTTGGCAGCACGCCGCCCGTGCTGGTCTGTGGTGAGCACGCCCACTACGCCGTCGCACGGGCTGCAGGTGAAATGGGGTTGGGGCTCTCGCGGGTGGTGGTGGTGCCGAGTGAGCATCATCGCATGAGTCTCCAGCAGTTGCGGGAGCGACTCGACGCCTTGCGCGCCTCGGGAACGCCGGTGATGGCCGTGGTGGCCACCGCCGGCTGCACCGCCACGGGCGATTTCGACGATCTCGAGGCGATTGCGGATTGCTGTGAGGCGTTCGCCGATGACAAGGGACCGCTTTGGTTGCACGTTGATGCGGCGCATGGTGGTGGGGCGCTGCTGTCAGCGCAGCATCGGCATCGGGTGCGTGGTATTGCGCGGGCGAACTCGGTAGCCTGGGACCCGCACAAGACCATGCTCTTGCCGCTGGCTGCCGGCATGCTTCTGGTGCGGGACGAGCACTCGCTCGCCACCGCGTTCGCACAGCAGGCGCCATATCTGTTCACTGCGGCCGACGATGCTCGCGCCTGGGACATGGGTCCACGGTCCTTTCAGTGTTCCCGCCGCTCGGATGTCGTCAAGGTCTGGGTGGTGTTTCAGCGCTACGGGGCCGACGCACTGGGCGCGCTCTATGATCGCCTGTGCCGGATGGCCCGGACGTTGTACGAACGTCTCGAGGGGCATCCAACGTTCCACGCGGTGCATGCGCCCGAGTCCAACATTCTGTGTTTCGCCTGGAACCCCGATGTGCCGCACGCGGACCGTGATGAACTCACCAACCAACTGCGTGAGCGATACAACCGCTCAGGTCGTGGCTGGATTACGGCGACCACGCTGGACGGGCGACGGGTGCTGCGCATTACGGTGATGAATGCGCGAACCGATGTCCGTCATATCGAAACGCTGGTGCAGGGACTGGAGGCTGAAGCGCAGAAGGTGCTTGGGCAGTACCGGTGAGTGCGAGGCATCGCACGATGCTCGTACGAAGTTTGTACGATGCTCGTACCACGAGGCGTCAGAGCGCCTTCCTGATGGCAGCCTCGAGATCCTGCGTACCACCAACGCCCGTGTAGACGATCTTGCCGGTGCGATCGACCACCAGGACGTAACTCGTAGCGGGGACGTCGTAGGCGCCACTCACCGTGCCCTTGCGATCGTAGAGTAGCTCGCCGGGCAGCTTATTGGCGGCCTGCCAGGCTTTCACCCGCTCGAAGGACTGATTCACCGACACGGCGACGGTCACGAACTTCACCTGCGCTCCGTGCCTGGTCATGGCAGCCCGCATGGCCGGTTCGAGCTGCTTGCAGTTGCCGCACCAGGTAGCCCAGAACTCGATAACGGTGGGCTGCTTCCCGAGGTAGGACGCCAGATCGACGGTTTGTCCGGTCATGCTCTCGAGCGGCCCACCCGGTGCGCGTTCACCCAGGGCGATGCCGAGATCCTGGGCCGCGAGCGGGGTAGAGCCCGGGACCGCTGGAGCGAGGACGCTCAAGGCAGCGGTCGTGCAGGTGACCAGCAGGGCACTGAAGGCGAGACGGCGCAGGGAGGAGGCGGGTGTGGTCATGTCTGGCGGGAACCGGGTGAAAGGCGGGAAGGCGGCTCAGCACGGGCATCGGGAATCAGAAATACACCTGTCCCATCTTGATCAGGTAGTACTCCGCCATTGCCAACATGGTAAACGCGAAGAGCTTTTTCACCGTCAGCATCCAGGCGCCGGCGCGGGGCAGCCGGGACAGCGAGCCCGCTGACAGCCCCACGATGACCAGCAGCGTGCACATGCCCAAGCTGAAGGTGAAGAGGTAGAGGAAGCCGAGCCCCGCCGAGCGGGTGGTGGAGACCCAGGTGAGGACGGCCGCCATGACCGGAGCAGAGCAGGGGGCGGCGACCAGGCCGGAAGCGGCTCCCATGACGAAGGCGCCGGCGGCGCGTCCACCCGTGCCCGCCGTGGATGCGCGTTGCAGGAGCGCGGCCGGGACGCGTACCGGGATCACATCGAGCATGGCCAGTGCCGCGAGGAGCAGCAGGTTGGCCATGACGAAGTAGGCCCAGGGATTCGACGAGACGGTGCCGAACATGGTCCCGGTCAGCCCTGCGAGGAGTCCGAGTCCGGCGTAGACCAGAGCCAGTCCCATCACGTAGGCCATGGAAAGGCCAACCGGACGCCATCGTGACGCTTTAGTGGCTCCAGACTGGTCTGATGATGACTGGCCACCGACGATAGCCGCCGTGATGGGGATCATCGGATATACGCAGGGCGTAAGGCTGGTCAGCACACCGGCGCCAAACAGCAACGGGAGCGCGGCGGCGGGGTTACCGGTCAAGTGGGCGGCCACATCGATCTGCATGTCCGTAATCTACTGGACGGATAGGTGAGACGTTGGGCGCCTACGTGGTGCCTGTGTGGTGCTCGCGTGGTGCCTGCGCGGCACGAACGAAACACCAGCCGACGGAAAGCGGCTTCGCTTCAGATAGATTACCCGGCTGCTGCGCGCCCTCGGGTCCTGGCCGACCGACTCGCCGGAACCGGGCGCGCTCTCTCTTCCCCCGTGTTCCAGACTATGGCTCCGCAGTTCATCTACGTCATGAAGGCGTTGCGCAAGGTGATTCCCCCTTCGCGCATCATCCTCGACGATATCTGGTTGTCCTTCTATCCCGGTGCAAAAATCGGCGTGCTCGGCCCGAACGGCGCCGGTAAATCGTCGCTGCTGCGTATCATGGCCGGCGTGGACACCGAGTTTCAGGGCGAGGCCTGGGCGCACAAGGGAACGCGCATCGGCTATCTGCCGCAGGAGCCCGAGCTCGATGCCACGCTCGATGTGCGCGGCAATGTGGAACTGGCCGTGAAGGCCCAGCGCGACGCCCTCAACGAGTTCAATGAGATCTCGCTCAAGTTCGCCGAGCCCGATGCGGACTTCGACGCCCTGATGGACCGGCAGGGGAAGTTGCAGGAGTACATCGACCAGCACGACCTCTGGAACCTCGACAACAAGATCGACGTCGCCATGGATGCGCTGCGGCTCCCGCCGGGCGATGCCGATGTGACGGTGCTCTCAGGGGGTGAGAAGCGCCGCGTGGCGCTCTGCCGCATTCTGCTCGAAGAGCCGGACATGCTGCTGCTGGATGAGCCCACCAACCACCTGGACGCCGAGAGCGTGGCGTGGTTGGAACATCACCTCGAGCGCTTCCCGGGGACTGTCGTGGCCATCACGCACGACCGGTACTTTCTCGACAACGTGGCCAAGTGGATTCTCGAGCTTGATCGCGGCAAGGGCGTTCCGTACGAAGGCAACTACTCGGGGTGGTTGGAGCAGAAGCGGGCACGGCTGGCGCAGGAGGAAAAGCAGGCGAGTGCGCGTCAGAAAACGCTGGAGCGCGAGCTGGAGTGGGTGCGCATGTCACCCCGTGCGCGGCAGGCCAAGAACAAGGCGCGCCTGCAGGCCTACGAGGATCTGGCGAGCGAAGCCCAGAACGACCGGGTGATGCAGAACGAGATCATCATCCCGCCCGCTCCGCGTCTGGGCAACGACGTGGTTCGCGCCAAAGGCCTCAAGAAGTCGTTTGGCGACAAGCTGCTCTTCGAGAACCTCAACTTCGATCTGCCGCGTGCCGGCATTGTGGGCATCATCGGCCCAAACGGGGCCGGCAAGACCACGCTGTTCCGCATGATCAACGGCCTCGAGAAGCCCGATGCCGGTGAGTTGACGATCGGCGAGACGGTATCGATCAGCTATCAGGACCAGCACCGAACGCTCGAGGGCAAGCGCACGCTGTGGGAGGAGATTTCCGGAGGGCGAGAGACGATTCCGGTGGGCAGACGTGAGCTCAACTCGCGTGCGTACGCGGCGAGCTTCAACTTCAAGGGCGCTGATCAGCAGAAGCTGGTGGCGAACCTGTCGGGTGGTGAACGCAACCGCCTGCACCTGGCGAAGACCGTGATGCAGGGCGGCAATCTGCTGCTGCTCGACGAACCGACGAACGATCTCGATGTGGATACTCTGCGCGCGCTGGAAGAGGCAGTACTGGATTTCAGCGGTTGCGCCGTCATTATCTCTCACGATCGCTGGTTCCTGGACCGTGTGGCCACGCACATTCTGGCGTTCGAAGGGGATTCGGAAGTGGTGTGGTTCGAGGGCAACTACGGTGCCTACATCGAAGACCTGAAGCGCCGGAAGGGGCCGGATGCGGATCAGCCGCATCGCATCAAGTACAAGAAACTGGTGCGGTAGGGCGAGCGAGGAGCTGTCGCCTCTCACCCGGGGGCTTGGGGAACGTAGACCGAATGACCGCCACCATCCTGCGACGCAGGCCGAACCGCGAGGTGGGTTGAATGGCCAGCACGCTCATTTTCGAGCTGCTGGCCGGCCTGCTGCATTTCGCCCTGGCGATTGCGGCGACGGTGCACATTCTGCTGAAAAAGGATGATGTCCGCGCCGCCATCGGGTGGACGGGTCTGGTGTGGCTTGCGCCATTCTTTGGTCCGCTGCTCTACCTGCTCTTCGGGATCAACCGCATTCGCCGAGCGGCGGGGCGCATTCGGCAGTCCCACGACGACGGTCACACCACCGTCTGGCAAACCGCCGTGGTGGCGCGCGGTCGCGTCCTGCTGGCCGGTGAAGTCCTGCCACCGCGCCACTGGGAGGCGCTCGCCAATCTGACCTCGCTGGTCTCGGCAGAGCCTCTGGTGGGCGGCAACCTGATTGAGCCACTCGTCGATGGCGATGAGGCCTATCCGGCCATGCTCGATGCCATTCGCGCTGCGAAAACCAGCGTGGGGATGGCGACCTACATCTTCGATCGGGGACGCGTAGCTGCGCAGTTCGTGGAGGCGCTCGCCGATGCCGTGGCGCGGGGCGTCGAGGTGCGCGTCATGATCGATGCGTTGGGTGCCCTCTATTCTCGGCCGTCCATCGTGCGGGATCTTCGCGAACGCCACATACCGGTCTCCCTCTTTCTCCGTTCGCGCCTACCCCTCCCAAACCCGTACTCCAATCTGCGGAACCACCGCAAGCTGCTGATCGTTGACGGGATGACGGCATTTTCCGGTGGCGTGAATATCCGCGATCACTGCGTGATGGCCGATACGCCTCCGGAGATCGCCACGCGCGATATGCATTTCTGTCTGCGGGGGCCCATCGTTGAGCAGATCCAGCGGGCCTTCGTGTTCGACTGGCATTTCTGTACGCGTGAGGAGCTCAAGGGACATGGCTGGTTTCCCGTGCTCGAGCCGATGGGCCCCGTGATTGCCCGCGGAATTGCCGACGGTCCAGACGAAACGAAGGGGGCGTTACCCATCACGCTTCAGGGAGCCCTGGCGCAGGCGCAGACGCGGGTCCGTATCGTGACGCCCTATTTTCTGCCGGATCCGGGATTGATTGATGCCCTGAACGTGGCCGCCATGCGTGGCATTGCCGTGGAGATCTACCTCCCTGCCCGTGGAAATCTTCGACTCGTGCAATGGGCACAGACGGCCCAGCTCGATCACGTGCTCCGGGGCGGTTGCCGCGTCTTTCTCACGCCGCAACCCTTCGATCACTCGAAGCTCATGACGGTAGACGGTACCTGGTCACTCATCGGATCGGCGAACTGGGATCCACGCTCGCTCCGCTTGAACTTCGAGCATGTGGTGGAATGCTACTGCCCCGAGTTCGCTGCGCGCCTCGATACGCTGATCGATGAGAGAGCGGAAAGCAGCGCGGAGATGACGCGGCGCGAGCTCGCTGCTCGTCCGCTGGTGATAAGGCTACGTGACAGCGCGGTGCGTTTGGCGCAGCCGTATCTGTAGTTCACACCTGCGGGTCGGATTATGCACCGTCCCTTGCGCGCACATGACCTTGCCAGGGACTCGCCGAACCGGTTCCGTCAAGACAGCCCTTCGGGAGATACGCCCCCATACCGATCAGGAGAACTGATGCTACCACGCTGCTGTTTCCGGAAGTTGCATCGCACACCGTCGGTGTTGCTGCTTGCCACCTCGGTGCTAGCGCTCTCCACCCTGCCGCTGCACGCGCAGACCGAGCCAGTGGATGACGCGGCGGTGACGAAGATCCGTGACGAAGCCTTCAATCGTTCCCAGGCCATGTCGATGCTGTCGTGGCTGACCGATGTGCATGGGCCACGTCTCACCGGCTCACCCGTCACTCGGCGCGCTGCCGAATGGACGCTTGGGCAACTCCGCGGCTGGGGACTCGCCAACGCGCGGCTCGAGTCGTGGGGCCCGTTCGGTCGTGGCTGGACCAATGACAAGTTCCTGGCCCAGGTGACCGCGCCCGTGCCGTTCACGATCATTGGCTATCCCCAGGCATGGACACCCGGTACCAATGGCCTGGTGTCCACCAGTGTGGTGTATCTCAAGGCGACCCGGGAGGCCGATCTCGCGCAGTACCGGGGGACGCTGCGCGGCAAGGTGGTCATCCTGCAGCCCATGCGAGCGGTGCCGGCCCGATTTGAGCCACAGGCCAAGCGCCTCAGCGATGACGAGCTCGCGAAACTGGAGGCGGCGCCCATGCCCGCTCCTGCCGGCCAGTTCGGGGCGCAGCGTCCGTCACCGGCAGCTCCGGCGGCTCCGGCCACCGCTGCCGACAGTGCTCGCGTGCGTCAGATGGACGCCATGCGCGCGACGCAGGCATTCAATGCACAACGCGCGCAGTTTCTGCAACAGGAAGGTGTCGCGGCCATCCTTGAATCCGGTCGTGGGGATGATGGAACGGTCTTCACACCGAACGGTGCCTCACGCGATCCGAAGACACCGGCCACGATTCCCGTGATTACCACGGCCATCGAGCACTATGGGCGCATCTTCAGAGCGGTGGAGAAGGGTGTGCCGGTCACGATGGATCTCGATGTGAAGAACACGTTCTACGACAACGATCTCAACTCGTTCAACATCGTCGCCGAGATTCCCGGCAGCGATCCCCAGTTGAAGGATGAAGTCGTCATGCTGGGCGGCCATTTCGATTCCTGGCATGCCGCGACCGGTGCCACCGACAACGCGGCGGGCAGCGTGGCGATGCTGGAAGCCGTGCGTATTCTGCAGGCCACCGGACTCAAGCCCAAGCGAACCGTGCGCATCGCGCTCTGGACCGGTGAAGAGCAGGGCCTGCTGGGATCGCGCGCCTATACCCGGGAACATTTCGGCACGCGGGATTCGCTCAAGGCGGCCGCATCGAAGGTGTCCGTCTATTTCAATCTCGATAACGGCACGGGAGCGATCCGCGGCGTCTGGATGCAGGGGAACGACAAAGTTGCGCCCATCTTTCGTTCGTGGATGCGGCCCTTTGCCGACAAGGGCGTGAAGACGCTGACATTGTCGAACACCGGTGGGACGGACCATCTCTCGTTCGATGCGCTCGGCATTCCCGGGTTCCAGTTCATTCAGGACGATGTGGAATACGGCTCACGCACCCATCATTCGAACATGGATACCTACGAGCGGATCCAGGAGGATGACATGAAGCTCAACGCAGCCGTGATCGCCTCGTTTGTGTATCAGGCGGCCAATCGGCCCGCGCTGTTCCCGCGCAAGCCGTCACCGGGACGTTGATCCCTTCCCGAACCCCAGCACCGGACTAGTCGGGGCTGTGGTGTTGCCCGTCGGTGGCCGACGTGGCCTGTTCGACCAGCATTCGAAGGGTCACGGAGGCGCCGCCGGGTTGTGCGGCCAGCCAGTCCCAGTGCCTGGGCAGCAGGGTCACCTCACGTGCGGTGACGCCCAGACGAGGGCGGCCGGGGTATCGCGGGTGCGGAGGTTCGGGCGTCATGCGGACAAGAGGGTAAGGGCTTGAGTTCTGCCCGGGTAATATTATATTGATTTTGTCCGGGTAAAAGTCTATGTCTGGTGGTAGATCGCGGCGCACAAGATAGGGTGCGCTGCATCGTCGTATCTTCTGGTTTCCCGAGTCCGTGTGTATCCGGTTCTGTTTCGGATGTGCCGGGGCAACCAGTCGGTCGTCCTTTCTATAGTCTTCTGATCGTCCTTCCCCCATCACCATGTCCATGTCTCCACTCACCCGATCTGCACTGCGAGCCGCGCCCACGCGTGGAAGCGTCGTGCTGTCCGTCGGAGAGGGGAGCATCCAGGCTCGTGGTGCCGTCGCACGCTGGACGGGCCAGGGCGCCGCGCTCGAAACGCGCGTGAAGCCCGCCGCCGCTCCCACCCGCCGGGTGCAACCAACTGGACATCGGACGCGAGTGTCGGAGATGCGGGACCGGGTAACCGACGCGATGTACCTCCTGCACCACCCCTGCATACTGCAGGCATCGCGTTCGGCCACCAAGCATATCACCCCGCGTCTGGCGGGGCGCAGAGGATCGCCCAAGCGGGCTACGGCATCACCGCCGGCCTGATTTGAGCACCCGGAACACCTCCGGGTTACGCTGATAGCGAAGGATCACACCTCGCTTACGTCGCCCTCCGCGCCACCGGCCGGAGGGCGTTTTGCATGCCCCTGCCGTGTCTCCCGCACCTGCACCACCCCGTGGCACACGAGTCAGGCACCGGTCGCCCAACCGTCGCACACCAGGCAGACCCTGGTCACACCGCAGTTACCCCTCACGTACAACCAGAGGAAAAAGTCCCATGATTGCTCATGCCCCTTCACTCACCCGCGCGCAGCTACAGGATCTGACGCAGGAGCTGGTGGTCGGCCTTGCACGCGTTTCCCGCCGCATCGAACTCATGCACGATGACTCCGGCGACGAGCCGGGTATGGATGCCGATCAGCAGCGCAGTCTGGTCGCGCAGCGCTCGGTGTTCGAGCGAGCCCTCTCGCGCATGGCCGACGGTGCCTACGGCTCCTGCGAGTCCTGCGAAGTCGCCATTCCGTATGGCCGTCTGCTGCTGCAGCCTGAAGAGCTGCTGTGCACGGAGTGCGCAGCACGCCAATGATTTCCACCGGACACCCCCCCGCCCCCGGGAGCGCCCCGCTCTGACTGCGCGACCTGCGAACGCGCCGTCGAGCGGGTGCCCCGTTGGC
>CAZPJX010000025.1:0-30655 GCA_964586985.1 uncultured Gemmatimonas sp.
GTGCGCATGCCGCTGTCGAGGAGCTGATGCAGGCAGGGATCGATGTGATTGTGACCGATCATCACCTGCCGGGGCATGGCATGCCGCCCGCATTTGCCGTTTGCAATCCCCGTCATCCTCTGTGCGGTTCACAGGACAAGGACCTGGCCGCCGTGGGGGTGGCGTACAAGTTGGCACTTGGTCTGTGCGAGGTCTTCGGGGTGTCGCCGAATCTCGCGCACCGTCAGCTCGATCTCGTCGCCTTGGCCACCATCGCCGACGTCGCGCCGCTCAGGGGTGAAAACCGGGTTCTCGTCCGGTACGGACTCAAGCTGCTTGCCGAGACCACGCACCCCGGTCTCCGCGCGCTGCTCCGGTCGTCCGGACTCGATGCCAAGCCACTGACCGCTGGACGGGTGGGTTTTGTGCTGGCCCCGCGTCTGAATGCGGCTGGACGCATTGCCGAGGCGAAGCTCGGCCTGCAGCTGCTGCTTGCAGAGCGGGAGGACGAAGCCAACGTCATCGCCCGTGAGCTGGAGGAGTTGAATCGGGCCCGGCAGGAGTTGGACCGGCAGGTGCTGGACGACGCCATGCGGCAGGTCGAAGACCCAGCCATGCGGGACCGCGTGGGGTTCGTGTTGGCGCGAGAGGGGTGGCATGCCGGCGTCATCGGAATTGTGGCATCGCGTATCGTCGAACAAACGGCGCGACCTGCCGTGCTCGTCGCGGTGGAGCAGGGAATCGGCAAGGGGTCGGGGCGGTCGATTGGGGCGTTCGACCTGCATGCCGGGTTGGGAGCCTGCGCCGACCTGTTCCAGCGATACGGAGGGCACCGCGCTGCCGCGGGTCTCACCATGGACGCGTCCATGCTGCCAGCGTTCATGGACCGCTTCGACGAGGTGGCGCGGGCAAGGCTCTCCGCTGACGATCTCGTTCCCGAATTGCGCGTCGATCTCGAGGTCCCCATCGAAGGGGTGGGTGAGGAACTCGAGAGGCTCGTGCGACATTTCGAACCCTTCGGGATCGGCAATCCCGCACCGACATTCCGTACGGATGGCGTGCGGTTGGCCGCTCCCGCTCGGCGTGTGGGAACCGATGGCCTGCGCGTCAGTCTCGAGGCCGGTGCCGGGACGATTGACGGCATCGGATGGGGCCTGGCCGCACGGACCCCCCGACTCGATGTTGCGGGCCGTTACGATCTGGCATTCCGCCTCGAGCGAGACGAGTATCGTGGCATCTCTCGGCTGCAACTCCGGTTGGCCGATCTGCGCCCGGGCGGCCTCCCGCCGTCGGGAGACTGACCGTGCGCATCATCGCCGGACGCTGGAAGGGGAGACGTATTGACGCCCCACCGGGAGACGCGGTGCGGCCCACGGGAGATCGGGTACGCGAAGCCTGGATGAGTATGGTGCATCCGTTGCTCCCCGATGCGCGTGTGCTCGATCTCTGCGCCGGCAGTGGTGCCTTGGGGCTCGAGGCCCTCTCGCGTGGTGCCGCCGCCTGCCACTTTGTAGAGCACTCGCCCCGCGTGCTGCGGGTGTTGCAGCAGAATATCGAGAGACTGGCGGGGCCTGCGCACGCGCCAGGGGCCGACAGGTTGGACGTTCAGGTATATCGTGAGGATGCGCTGCGTTTTGCGAGTGAACTTCCGGCTGGGCAGTACGATATCGCGTTCGCTGATCCGCCATATTCCGGAGACACCGCGCGGCAGCTGGTCGAACGCTGGCTCGCCGTGCCGTTTGCTGCCGTGTTTGCGGTGGAACACGCATCGGTGCTCACCCTGCCGGCTCCAGGCGAAAGCCGGCGGTATGGATCCACGACGTTGACCTTTTATCGAGTGCCGTGACCCGTGTCCTCCAGATCGACTCCGTCGGGATCCGCCGCTGCTGGCGTTTCCGATCGTACACCCCTGCTGGCGCTGTATGCCGGATCCTTCGACCCCATCACTCGCGGGCACGAAGACCTCATCTGGCGCACGCTGACGTTTGCCGACCGGCTCATCGTGGCGGTGGCCAACAACATCGCCAAGCAACCGCTGTTCAGCGTGGATGAGCGCGTGGCATTCGTGCACCAGGTGATCGGCGATGACCCGCGCATCGAGGTGCGAACCTTCAGCGGTCTCCTCGTGGATTTTGCCCGGGATACGGGCGCACGCGTGAACGTGCGTGGCCTGCGCGCGGTGAGCGACTTCGAGTACGAGTTTCAGATTGCGCTCATGAACCGCCACTTGCGCCCCGAGCTGGAGACGGTGTTCATGACACCATCGCTCGATACCACCTATATCAGTTCGAGCATGGTCCGTGAAGTCGCGCGGTTCCACGGAGATGTGTCGGAGCTGGTGCATCCGATGGTGGCTGATGCCATGCGGCGGAAGTTCGCGGTCCTACCGCTGATGGGCGAGCAGGGGGAAACGGCGTGAGTGCCGTGATGGGCGATGTGATGCCGGGCGTGTCCGAGGCCGCGACGGCGTTCCTGACGTCACTGCATGCGCGGGCGGCTCAGACGCCCCGCACGATTCTGTTCCCTGAAGCCACTGACATCCGTACTGTGCAGGCCGTCATCGCGCTGCAGGCGCGCCGGTCCATCGTCCCGGTCCTCGTGCGGCGCAGTGATGCCCCGACCGGTGTCATGCCCGCGTCGGGCGCGGTGCTCGATCCGCTCACGGACCCACGTCATGAGCGCATCGTTGCGCATCTATTGGCACGTCGTGGCGACAAGGGGCTGGTGCGTGACGATGCGGAGCGCCTGGCACGCGATCCCCTGTATTTCGCCAATTCACTGGTTGCTCTTGGAGAGGCGGATGGCTGCGTCGCCGGTGCGGTACACACCACGGCCGATGTCCTGCGCGCGGCGATCTGGACCATCGGAGCCGCGAGTGGCGTACGGAACGTGTCATCGTCGTTCTATCTGATCGTTCCGGCTTTTCGTGGCAGCACCGGCGAAGTGTTGACCTACACGGATTGTGCGGTCATTCCCGATCCCTCGGCGCGCCAGCTTGCGGATATCGCGCTGGCGGCCGCAGCGGACCGGCGCCGTATAGTTGGCGATGAGCCCCGAGTGGCATTTCTGTCCTACAGCACCATGGGGAGCGCCGACGGACCGTCCGTGAGCAAGGTGCGGGAAGCGGTTACCCTGGTACGACAGGCGGCACCTTCTCTGGTGGTGTCCGGCGAGTTGCAGGCAGACGCCGCGTTGATTGCGGACATTGCCCGGAAAAAGGCGCCCGGTGAGGCCGCGGGCGGTGTGGCCAATGTTCTCGTCTTTCCGTCACTCGATGCCGGCAACATCGCGTACAAGCTGACCCAGCGCCTCGCCGGCGGAATTGCCCTCGGGCCCATCCTGCAGGGCCTGGCCAGGCCCTGCAGTGACTTGTCGCGAGGGGCGACGGCCGACGACATTGTCCATGTCGCGGCGGTCACCGCGCTTCAGGCTGGCGAGCTCCGCGCGTGATGGTTCCCTGGCGGGATCTGCCCGCTCAGTGCTTCTCTGTCTCGATGGCCCGTCTCCGGATCTGCCGAGCCGGATTTCTCTTGGCTTCCTCTCGCTCGTGAGCGCCCGATGAGTTTCACGCTGGATCGCGATGGTGATGTCCTGACGGTGGCGGTCGACGGTCAGCTGGTCGTGACAAACCGTCAGGAGTTCAAGCAGGCGATTCTCGATGCGATGGAGCAGGCGGTTCGCCTGGTGATCGTGGATTTCACCAGGGCTGGCTACATCGATAGCTCCGGTCTCGGGGTATTGGTGTCCTTCAGTCGCCGACTGCGTGATAGCGGAGGTGACCTTCGCCTCGTGGGACTCAGTGAGGACCTGCGCAGTCTCTTCGAGCTGACACGCCTCGACACGCTGTTCCCCCTGTATGCCACGCGGGCTGATGCGCTGGCCGCAACCTGACGGGAGCGAGTGAAGGTGCTGCCGTGCCGCACGGTATCGTGGCTCCCGCTCAGGATGGCCCTCCCCTGATGTCCACCTCGCGCTGTTGGGTGCTGTCCTCTGAGCTGGACGTGATTCAACCGGTAGTGGAGGATATCGTCGGGCTGTGCCGCGAGGCCGGTTTCTCGTCGAGGCAGTGTTCCATCAATGTGCCGGTGGCGGTCACGGAAGCCGTGGCCAATGCCATTCTGCGCGGCAATGCCTGTGATACCTTGCGGAGCGTTGAGGTCAATGTCGACGTCAACGAACAGCGTCTTGTCGTGGACGTGTGCGACGAAGGTGATGGGTTCGATCTACAGCAGATCCAGCAGTCACCAGACGAAATCGATTGGTTCGAGCGTGAACACGGGCGTGGGGTTTTTCTGATGCGAAACCTCATGGATCATATCGAGAATGCTCGCCTCGCCGATCGGGTCGGTCATCGGCTCCGCCTTGTCCTGTATCGCGCATGAATGAGGTCGCTGCCCTCCTGGCCGCGTTTCTTGAGGCCACCGGGCGCCAGGCGGCCATCTGGGAACGACGTGAGGGGTCGATCGCGCCGACGCTGCTTGGCGCCTCGTCTCCTGCCTTCGCCGAGCGGACGTCCGCGTACGCACCGGCTGGGGATGCCCTCGCGTGGGCGCGCAGCCAGCAGATGCATATGCAACTCGTGAATACCGGCGAGAGTGTCGGCTGGCTGTTTGTGGAACAGGCGACGGGCGATCAGGCGACATCGGCGATGGACGACAGTGACCGGTTGTTGGCTCGCCTGCTGCCGCTCGTACAGCGCTTGTCGCGGGAACGCGATGGTGCGACCAGAGAACTGGCCGAGCGCTACGAGGAGATCAATCTCCTGTACGCGATTGGGGAGCTGCTGGGCGGCACCACCTCGGTGGAAATGGTGGCCGAAACCCTGCTCGCGGAACTTGCGGCGACACTGGGCGCGCGACGCGCAGTGTTTCTGCAGACTGATCGGGCTCTTGGGGCTCTGGCACCGATTGCCACACTGGGTATCCCGCAGGACCACTACTCGGTGGTGCCGCTGGACCAGCTCACACACATTGCCGTGCGCGCCTACAACAGTGACAGCGCATGCACGGAGGATGGCCATTCGGCACAGCTCGCCGATCCGGTCCTGGCAGCCGATGGGGCGCCCTTGCTGGCGGTGGCCATCACGCGCCCCAGCACTGGCGTCGGGATTACCGGAACCTTCGCGATTCCCACGCGACGTGGCGTGGATAACGTGGCGGTCCCGCTCGGCGTGCTCGTGCTTGCAGGTCGACCGGGTGGTGCCCCGTTCACTGGGGGAGACCGGAAGCTGGGGGTGGCCATCGGCACGCAGATCGGCGTGGCCATGCATAACGCCTCCCTGGTGCGCGCTGCAGTAGAGCGCCAGCAACTCGCGCGCGAAATGCGTCTGGCGCACGAACTGCAACTCAAGTTGCTGCCGAGCCCCACCGTGGTGGAGCCCGAAGCGCGTGCTGCGGCGCGGGTGATGCCGGCGGAATTGGTGGGTGGAGATTTCTATCTGCTCGCCCGTCTCGACGGCGATCGCACGGGAGTGTTGATCGGTGATGTCTCCGGCCACGGCTATCAATCGGCCCTGGTGATGGCCCTTGCCCTTAGTGCGGCGGCCATCCACGTGCAGGCCGCATTTGATCCGTCCATTGCCATTGAAGCCGTGCAACGCTCCCTGCGTGAAGAACTCATGTCCACGGAAATGTCGATCAGCATGTGTTACGCCGTCATCGACAGTCGCGCTCATGAAGTTCGCTTCGCCAATGCGGGACACCCGCATGCGTTCAAGCTGTCTGCCGATGGACGGGTTGTCCGACTCGGCGCGGTCGCGCCCCCCATCGGTTTCAGCGACCAGGAACTGGAGGAGTGCGTGATGAGCTGGCGACCCGGCGATCGTTTGGTGTTTTTCACCGACGGCCTGGTGGATGCTCGCGATGAGTCTGACCGTCGCCTTGGCGAGCCCGCCGTGCTCGACCTGCTTTCCTCAATGACCGCAGAGCAGGCGCCTGGCGAGATTCTCGACCGGATCTATGACCGCATGAATGCGCACATCAGTCGCGCGCCACTTCGTGATGATTGTACGGTCGTGGTAGTGGATCGTTCATGAAGCGGCCCGTCAACTCCCGCTCGACTCGGCCATCCCCATCGCGGTCGGCCGCGCTGCCGGCGCCGCGCAAGCGCTTTGGACAGCACTTCCTGAAGGATCGACGAGTGCTCGAGGGGATCGCGGATGGGCTGGGTGATTTGCGCGAACGGACCGTGGTGGAGATTGGTCCCGGTCGCGGTGCCTTGACCGATCTGCTGGTCGAGCGCGCGGCACGGGTTGTGGCCATCGAGATCGATCGGGATCTCGTCACGCACCTGCGGGAGCGGTATGCGGGGCAGCCGCACGTGGAGATCGTGGAGGCCGATGTGCTTCGGACAGTGCTCGGCGAGGTGGCTGGAGGCCCCTATGTGCTGGCCGGCAATGTGCCCTATTACATCACCACGCCCATCATCTTCCATGCCTTGGAGATCCCGCGGCCGGAGGCGGCAGTGTATCTCGTGCAGAAGGAAGTGGCCGAGCGCATGGCTGCTCCGCCTGGCGGAAAGACCTATGGAGTATCTCAGGAGTGTGCCGCCTGGTGCCTTTCATCCACCGCCAGCCGTAGACTCGGCCGTGGTCCGTGTGACACCTCGCGCGAGCGCAGTTCTTGAGACGGCACTGGAGGCACGCTATCGGAGTTTCGTACAGTCAGCGTTCGGATTGCGTCGCAAGCAACTCGCGCGGGTGGTCCGTACTGTGGCGTCCCTCGATGCGGAACGGGCCACAGCGGTGATTGCTGCGTGTGGCCTGTCGCCGTCGGCCCGGCCCGAAACGCTCACACCGGCCGAGTTCGCGAAGCTGGTGAAGGTGCTGCATGGTGCTGCCCCCGCGGATGGGGGATCAGCGCCAGCGGCGGCGCATCACGCAACGCCCTGATCCAGGAGTCCGGCGTTCGTGAGGGCGAAGGAGAGGCCCTCCAGTTCCATCGCCATGTTCACCGACTTGAGCGAGACGTGGGGAGGTACGGACAGTTGGGTCGGTGCGAAATTCAGAATAGCCTTGATACCGGCCGCGACGATCTGATCCACCACGGCCTGCGCTTTCTCCGCCGGTATGGCCAGCACCGCGATAGGGGCCTCCTCCCGCCGGATATCCTGGGCCAGATCATCCATGGAGCGGATTGTCGCGTCGCCCCACGCCTTCCCCACTTTGTCCGGATCGTGGTCGTACACACCGACCACGGTGAAGCCCCGCTGGCGGAATCCACGATAGTTGGCCAGCGCCGCACCGATCTTGCCGGCCCCCACGATGATGACCTTCCATTCCCGCTGGAGTCCCAGGATCTCACGCAGGCGGGCGGTCAGTTGGTGCACAGGGTAGCCCAGGCCCCGTTTGCCGAAAGAGCCGAAGAACGATAGATCCTTGCGGACCTGTGCCGGTGTCGTCCCGCACAGGTGAGCGAGTTCGTCGCTGGAAGCGGTCTGTTGTCCTTGGGTATCGAGATCCTCCAGATAGCGGAGATACATCGACAGCCGGCGGACGGTGGATTCGGCGATTCGTTTCACGGACGCTCTGGTGCTTGTGAAATTCTTCACAAAGCTAGATAGGTACTCACCGTTTCACCAGCGGAGCCTCCGTCCGGGTACTAGGTTGCGGACGTGATTGGCACTTCGGTCTCCCCTCGTCCTACGACCCTGTCTGCGCGCGCTGCCCGGCTGCTGGCAGATGGGCCACTCGACGCGCTCACGCTCATGCGGGAGGTCTGCCGGGTGAACCGGCTGCAGGCCGACGCTGCGGTGCGCATGGCAGAGGCCCTGCTCAGCTCGCATCCGGAGTTCAGACGCCTGCCCACGGGGCACTGGGCGCTGACGGATGTGTCACATGACGCGGCCAGTCGTGCGTTTGGCAAAGGGCCGGAGCACACCGCCGAACCGGGTCTCCGGGATCTCTCCTTCTCCGTGGTGGACGTGGAAACGACAGGGACCCGCGCCTCGAATGGCGATCGGATCACCGAGATCGCCATCGTCCGGGTGGAGCAGGGGCAGGTCGGCGAGGTGTATTCGCAGCTCGTCAATCCGGAACGCCCCATTCCCCCATTTGTCTCCTCGCTGACGCACATCTCCTGGGAGATGGTGCGCGACCAGCCCACCTTTCGGCAGATCGTTCCGACCGTACTGGACCGCCTGCGCGGTTCGATCTTTGTCGCACACAATGCGGCGTTCGATTGGCGGTTCGTGAGCGAGGAGGTGCGCCGCTGCGGTGGACTGGAGTTGGCCGGCCCACGTCTGTGCACGGTACGACTGGCCCGTGCGGCTCTCCCGCAGCTCTCACGTCGCTCCCTCGATCAGGTCGCGCATTTCTTTGGCATCGAAATCGGTGCCAGGCACCGTGCCGCCGGCGACGCCGTGGCCACCGCAGAGGCTCTCTGCCGCATGCTCAACATCGCAAGCGATGCCGGCGTTGAGACGTGGCATGCCCTCCAGGTCTACATGGATGGTTCCGCGGGTGGCCGGTTGCGGCGGGCCGCGGGCCGTCGGCGTCGCGCCTTTCCCCTTCCAGTCACAGAGGACGATATCGCGTGAGTTCTCCGCACCCCTTACTCGAAACACGCAGGCATGGACGCTGGCGCATTCACGCCATCCAGGCTGGTGGCCAGCAGCTCGATGGTGGCGCCATGTTTGGTGTCGTGCCCAAGACCCTCTGGTCTCGGCGGCTCTCGGCAGACGAGAAGAACCGGATTCCCCTGGGCATGCGCTGCCTGCTCATCGAACACGAGGACGGGCTCGTGTTGCTGGATACGGGCTCCGGGAACAAGGAAACGCAGAAGTTCCAGGACATCTATGGGATCGAGAATGCGGGCACCGAGGGACGCACCGCGCTCGAAGACGGTATCCGCGCCGCCGGATTTTCACCGGAGGAAGTCTCTCTGGTCATCAACACGCATCTGCATTTCGATCATGCGGGCGGCAACACCTGGCGCGCCCCTTCCGGAGAGGTGCTGGCCAGCTTTCCCAATGCGCGCTACGTCGTGCAGGCGGGGGAGCGGGCCTACGCCGAGAACACGAATGAACGCACGGCGGCCAGCTATTTTCCGCCCAACTGGGCGCCGATCGTTGCAGCGGGACGCTTGGAGACGGTGGTCGGGGAGCGAGAGATCCTGCCCGGCATCACGGTGCGGCCCACGCCAGGGCATACTCCGCACCATCAGAGCGTCATCCTTCGCTCGGGTGGAGAGGTCGCCTGCTTTCTGGGTGATCTGGTCCCAACGGTCCACCATCTGCCCCTGCCGTGGATCATGGGTTACGATGTGGAGCCGCTGGTGACCCTCGAGTCGAAGCGGGCCCTGCTTGCCGAGGCGCTGCGGGAAGAGTGGCTACTGATCTTCGAACACGACGCGCACGTGGGATTCGGCCATTTGGCGCACGACGGAAAAGCCTACAGTCTGGCCGAGCGGGGTTGACCTCGGCGTTTTCCCGTCTAGGTTGGTGATGTTGGCCGGAGATCGTAGCCTTGGAACATGGGTTTACGTTCGTCCGGGCGGCCGGGTCGCAGAGCCCGGGACAATCGAGAAGTGGCGAGGCAGCGACGCCCCGCCCACCCTTCGGCCCTCGTGGAATGTCTATTCCGAGAGGTGTGCTGCTGGAGTCCATCGAAACCCGCTTCCTCGCCATGCGTCTGTGTCATGGTGGGCGGCGGTCGTTCACGACGCGGATTCCACACCAGGGTCCGCGTTTTCTGTTTCTTCTACCGGAGTACGCACTATTCAGGATTCGACGAAGCGTCCGCCACGGGTGAACCGGCAGATCCGGATCAGCCCCGTTCGTGTGATTGGCGCCGATGGCAGTCAGCTGGGTATCCTCGAAGTGGACACGGCGTTGTCCATGGCACAGGAACTGGGCCTCGATCTCGTGGAAGTGGCGGCGGCGGCTCGGCCTCCCGTGGTTCGCATCATGGACTTCGGCAAGTTCAAGTTCGAACAGGCCAAGCAGGCGCGACTCGCGAAGAAGAAGCAGCATGTGATCCATCTCAAGGAGGTCAAATACCGCCCTGGGATCGACGATCACGATTTCGAGACGAAGACCCGGCATGCCCGGCGCTTTCTCGAAGAAGGCAACAAGGTGAAGGTGACGCTCATGTTCCGGGGCCGACAGATCGCCCATCCCGAGCTCGGGAGACAGGTGGTGGATCGCGTCGCTCAGGAGTTGGGTGACTTGTCGAAGGTGGAAAGCGCACCGTCGATGGAAGGAAAATCGATGACGATGATCCTCGCGCCGAAGTGATCTGCGGTTGACCCACCGCAGATCGGCGCGTGATCGATGCAGGGCCGCCTCACGTTGGGGCGGTTGACCAAAGCCATGAGCGAATCATGCCGAAGATGAAGACCCACAGCGGCGCCAAGAAGCGCTTCTCCGTGACGGGATCGGGGAAGGTGCGGCGCCTGAAGGCCTACAAGAGCCACATCCTGACCAAGAAGGACGCCAAGCGGAAGCGTAATCTCCGTCGCCCGGCTATCGTCGAAACCAACGGCGAAGCGAAGCGTATCAAGCGTCTCATCCTGGCCTGAGGAGCTCTCACTATGCCACGCGTCAAGTCCAACGTCGTTCGTCTCAAGCGCAAGAAGCAGATCCTCAAGCACGCCAAGGGAGCCTTTGGCGGGCGCTCCAAGCTTTGGAAGGCTGCCAAGGAAACCGTCGAGCGCGGCTGGGTCTATGCCTATCGGGATCGCAAGGCGAAGAAGCGCGATTTCCGTCGCCTCTGGATCGTGCGCATCAACGCGGCCGCCCGGTTGCACGACATGTCGTACAGCGCGTTCATCAACGGCCTGCATGCTGCCGGTCTGGAGATTGATCGCAAGGTGCTCGCCGATCTCGCGGTGCGTGAACCCGAGGCCTTCGCGGCGATCGCGGCCCAGGCCAAGCAGGCACTCGACGCCAAGACGGCCGCCGCCTGATCGCGTCTCCACACACGCCCCCGGGACGTGTGCGACCGTAGTGCGACGGTCCCGGTGAATGGATGTGTGTCTGGTTAAGTTGTGAGGGCCGGTATCGACAGATGCCGGCCCTTCGTGCTCCCGTCTCCGAATTTCCTGTGAACCTCTCCGAGTATCTCGCGCAGGCCGATGTGCTGGCAGAGGAGTGTCACGCACTCCTCGCCGGGCTGGACGCCGCCACGCGCCTCGATGTCGCCAAGGGGCAGCTCAACGCGCTCAAGGACGATCGCCTCGCGTCGTTGCAGGGCGCGCTGCGCACCTTGCCGGCCGATGACCGTCGGGCCGCTGGTGGAGCGTTCAACACGCTCAAACAACGCATCCAGGACGCGCTCGACGCGTTCGTGCAGCGCCAGTCGGCCGCGAGTGGAGCGGCCACGTTCGACGCCACCATGCCGCCGCGTGGCCAATGGCGCGGATCGCTGCATCCGGTCACGCTCGTCATCGACGAGATCTGCGAGATCTTTCGGGAACTCGGATTCACGGTGGCGCTCGGTCCGGAGGCGGAAACGGAGTGGTACAACTTCGGCGCGCTCAACTTTCCGCCCGATCATCCGGCGATGGAGTTGCACGATACGCTCTACCTCGGCGAGGACACGCTGCTGCGTACCCACACGTCGCCCGTGCAGGTGCGCACGCTGCAGCAGTTCGCGCCGCCGGTGCGTGTGCTGGCACCGGGACAGGTGTACCGCCGCGATTTCTTCGACGCCACACACGCACCCGCGTTCATGCAGCTCGAAGGTCTCGCCGTCGATGAGGGTGTCAGCTTCGTCGATCTCAAGGCCACGCTGGCGGAGTTTGCCCGTCGGTTCTACGGTGCCACCCGGCGCGTGCGTTTCGGGCCCTCGTATTTCCCCTTCGTTGAGCCTGGAGCGCAGATGGATGTCGAGGTCGATCTCGGCGACGGCAAAGGGCTGCGCTGGGTGGAGATCCTCGGTTGTGGCATGGTGCACCCTCACGTGATTGAAGCCGCCGGACTCGACAGCGAGCGCTACACCGGCTGGGCCTTCGGTATGGGCCCCGCGCGCATCGCGATGTCGCGCTACGGCATCAACGATATCCGTGTTCTCTACGACTCTGACGTCCGATTCCTGGAGCAGTTCGCGCGATGATCGTCTCGCATGAGTGGATCAAGCAGTTCGTTCCCCATTCCCTGAGCGCGCAGGAGGTCGGTGAAGCGCTGAGCCGACACTGTGTGACGCTCGACGGCATGACACAACTCGGCGCCGAGCTCGCGCCCTTTGTGGTCGCAGAGGTTGTGGAGGCGAGCCCCCATCCGAATTCGGACCACCTCTGGGTCACCAAGGTCAACGACGGGAGCAGCGAGCTCCTGGATGTTGTGTGTGGCGCGCCGAACGTGGTGGCGGGCACCAAGTATCCGTTCGCTCGCACGGGTACGGTGATGCCGGGTGGACTTCGCATCGAGAAGCGCAAGATTCGTGGGGAAACCTCGAACGGCATGCTCTGCTCCGCACGGGAGCTGGGACTCGGCGAGGAACACCACGGCATCCTGGCGCTCGAGACCGACGTGCCTCCGGGCACAGCCCTGCTCGAGGTCATCAAGGTGGCGGACGCGCGCCTCGAACTCGACGTGCTTCCCAATCGTCCCGATCTGCTGTCACATCTGGGTGTGGCCCGCGAAGTAGCGGCCATCACCGGCGCTCCGTTCTCGCTGGTGCCGGCCGATCTCACCGCGCCGGTCTACCCGGAGCCCGCGATAACCGGAGCAACCACGGCACAGGGCGCACTGGCTCGCGTCGTGGTGGAGGATAGCGTGAGCTGCCCGCGCTTCGTCGGCGTGGTGATCACGGGCGTGGAGGTGGCCGAGAGTCCGGCGTGGCTCCGGCAGCGGCTCGAGAGTATCGGCCAGCGCAGCATCAGCAATGTGGTCGATGCGACCAATTACGTGTTGCACGGCCTCGGGCACCCCGTGCACGCCTACGATCTCGACACGCTGCGTGATCGCACCATTACGGTGCGCGAAGCACGGACTGACGAGTCCACGCTCATCACGCTCGATGGGGTCGTACGTTCGCTCGCTGCTGGCACGACGGTGATCTGCGACGGCGCACGCCCCGTGGGCTTTGCCGGAGTGATGGGCGGGCTCGAGACCGAGGTCACGAGCACGACCACCAACGTCCTGCTGGAACTGGCCGCGTTTGAGCCGCGATTCGTACGACGGGTACGTCGCGCGGTGGGGCTTTCAACCGATGCCAGCTATCGCTTTGAGCGTGGCGTCGATGCGGAGGACGCCGAAGTTGTGGCACGCCTCGCGGCTTCGTTGATTGTGCAGGTCGCGGGTGGTGCCGTGCGTGAAGTGCTGGTGGTCGGTGCACCGGTGGAACGGCGGGCCCCGGTTACGCTGCGCCCGACTCGGGTGGCGCGCCTATTGGGTATCGAGGTGCCGAACGCGGAGATCGTGAGGCGCCTCGAGTCACTGGGCTGCGTCGTGGAGTCCCACGGCGATGAGTTTCGCGTACGAGCGCCTGGCTGGCGGCACGATCTCGGCCTCGAGGTTGATCTCATCGAGGAGATCGCGCGACTCGGCGGATTTGACGCCTTGCCCGACGAGCTCAGGCCGTTCCGTGGAGGGAGTGCGCCGGATCATCCCCTGCATCTCGCCGCGCGACGTGTCCGCGATCTGCTGGTGGGCCTTGGCATGGCCGAAACACGCCCCATGCCCTTCAGCTCCACAGGTGATGAGCACACGCCGCGGGTACGCAACCCGCTTGCAGATGATGAGCCGTTCCTGCGGGGCAGCGTGCTCGACACGCTGGCACGTCGTGCGGAGTACAACCTCTCGCGCATGCAGGGTGATCTGCGCCTCTTCGAGATTGGTGACGTGTTCACGCCACGCGATGGTCGTCTGCCGATCGAGGAGATGCGCGTGGGCGCGCTGCTCATGGGCGCACGGCGACCGGCGCATTTCACCGAGCCCACGCCCCCTGCCTACGATGCCTGGGACATCAAGGAACTGGCGCTGCGTCTCGCCGCTGCGGCGTTTCCTGGCCGAGGGGCGACGCTCCAGCCCCTGTCTGGTGTCCTTGGTTGGCATGTCGATGTGGAAGGGCTGGGCGTCGTTGGCACGGCGCACGCCGTGATTCTTGATCGGCCCGTGTGGGCCTCGGAGGCCTGGGGTGTGGAGATCACCCTGGGCGTGATGTCCTCGGATGATGTCGCCGGAGTCGGCCAGCATGCGCACGCACATGGATCGGCTGAACGGGAGTCGGGTGCGACGCGTGCCGTGCGGTTCGTTCCGCTCCCCACGCAGCCCGCGGCGACGTTCGATCTGGCCTTGCTCGTGCACGACGGCATTTCTGCCGCTGAGGTCGAGACGGCGATTCGTCGATCCGGCGGAGAGTTGCTGGAGCAGGTGCATCTCTTCGACGAATTTCGGGGGGCTGGTGTGCCAGACGGCACACGGAGTCTCGCATGGCGGTTGACCTGGCGGCATCCCGAGCGCACGCTCCGGGACAAGGAGCTTGAGGGCCGTCGCGCCCGTCTGCTTGACCTGCTCGACAAGGAACTGGGTATCCGTTCACGTGCGTCCTGACCTCATTGCATTTCGCGAACTCGATACACTGGTTCGCAAGCTCAGCGAGCAGTTGGCAAGCTATCGCCGACGTGCGCTGTCCTCGGAGCAGCGCGTCCGCGACCTGGAGCAGGAGATCAACGCCGCCACTGACGCGCTGCACGCGCTCCGGGGTCAGGCGGAGACGTTGCGAACGGCTCGAGACCAATCGCGAGACGAGGCTGCCCGACTCGCCACGGAGTTGTCGGCAGCGACCACCGAGCTGTCGCGCGTGCAGGCTGCCTTTGAGGAGATTGCCGCCCGTTCAACGCCCGAAGGTCGGGACCGGGAGCTGGCAAGCCAGAATGCGCAGCTTCGGGCAACACTGTCCGACGCGCGTGACCGTACGGCCCAGTTGGGTGAGCGGGTCCGTTTTCTCCGCCAGCAGATTGGACAGGGGGTGGAGCGATGATGGATCAGCGGACGCTGGTGAAAGTACGCATTCTTGGGGAGGACTATTCCCTGAGAACTGAGGCCTCGCCCGAGCACACCAAGGCCGTGGCGGAACATGTGGACAAAACAATTCGGGCCATTCTGGCCGGCGCATCCACCATGGAAACTCAAAAGGCCGCCATTCTGGCGGCACTGCAGATCACCGACGAGTTCTTCAAGGAGCGGGGCGCCAGCGAGGCTCTCACCGCCAATCTCCGTGAACTCGCCGCAGACATCCGGCCCCTGCTGCCACCAGCGAAGCGCGGAGACGATTCGGGCACCGTTTGACGGTCGCATTTCCTGCTGCGTCCCGCGACCGTTGCGGTGCGCCCCGTGGGCTCGTACGTTCTCAATATCAGTCGAAGTCCGCCCGAATGCGATTTCACCGCTTCTCCTGCAGTTCTGGGAAAGGGATCGCTTGGGCTGCGGCCATTTCGGCGTTTCGCATAGATACGAGCGTTCACGATTCAGTGCCCGCGGTTTGAGCGCGGTGGAGCATAGATCCTTATGGGAGAACTTTCCCTGGCTGCGCTTACAGGCGCGCTAGGCGTAGTTGCGGCTGTGATCGCCTTCGTGTTCGGCCGCCGTGCCGGGCATCAGGACGCGGTCAGCGAGCAGCAACGAGCGAAGGCCACGGCCGAACAGACCGCCGAACGTGTTCTTGACGAGGCTCGGCGCGAGGCTGATACGCTCCGGAAGGGGGCCGTGGTGGCCGGGAAGGAAGAGATTCTGCGACTGCGGGAAACCCAGGAACAGGAGAATCGACAGCGTCGCGTGGAGATCGAACGCGAAGAGAGGCGGGTGCTGGAGCGTGAAGCCCAGCTTGATCGTGCGCGGGAAGGCGTGGAGGGACGGGAGCTGGAGGTACAGCGTCGCAACCGTGATCTGGCCGGTCGCGAGGAGGTGGTGACCAGTCGAACCCAGGAGCTCGAGCGTCTCGTGCTGGACGAGCGCCGGAAACTGGAGCAGATCGCAGGGTTGAGCGTCGACCAGGCAAAGGCCGAACTCGTACGCCGCCTCGAGGACGAGGCCCTGGCAGATGCGGCAAGCCGATTGCGGGAGATTCGCGAATCTGCCAAGCGGAATGCTGATCGTGAAGCCCGGAAGATCGTGGCCCTGGCTGTCCAGCGCGTGGCTGCGGAGACGACGGCGGAGACGACGGTTTCCGCTGTGTCGCTACCCAATGATGAGATGAAGGGCCGTATCATCGGACGCGAGGGACGCAATATCCGCGCATTCGAGCTGGTCACTGGGGTGGATGTGATCATCGATGATACGCCGGACACCGTGGTGGTCTCCTGCTTCGATCCGGTACGCCGGGAGACGGCGCGACTGGCGCTGGAAAAGCTTGTGAGTGACGGCCGGATCCACCCCGGGCGAATCGAGGAAGTGGTGGCCAAGGCCCGCCGCGAGGTTGAAGTGGCCATCGTGGAGACGGGCGAACAGGCCGCCTATGAGGTGGGGGTTGCAGGCTTGCACCCCGAGCTGATCAAGCTCATTGGCCGGATGAAATGGAGGACCAGCTATGGGCAGAATATTCTCGCGCATAGCAAGGAGGTCGCCTGGTTGGCAGGCATGATGGCCGCCGAACTGGGTCTCGATGTGGCGCTCGCCAAGCGTGGCGCCTTGCTGCATGACATCGGGAAGGTGCTCACGCACGAGCACGAAGGCACGCACGTGCAGTTGGGTGTGGAAGTGGCAACCCGGTACGGTGAGAACCCGCTGGTGGTGAACTGCATCGCGGCGCACCATGACGACGTTCCGCACGAGAGCGAAGTGTCGGTGCTGGTGCAGGCTGCCGACGGTATTTCAGGGTCGCGTCCCGGAGCGCGCCGGGAGGCGTTCGAGACATATGTGAAGCGTCTCGAGGGATTGGAACGGATCGCCTCAAGCTATCGCGGGGTCGAACGGGTCTTCGCAATCCAGGCGGGCCGAGAGGTGCGTGTGGTCGTGACGCCGGAGCAGGTGGACGATCTTCGCATGACGGCACTCTCGGAAGAGATCGCTCGCCGCATCGAGTCAGAACTGCAGTATCCTGGTCAGATCAAGGTTGTGGTCATCCGAGAAAGTCGGGCGGTGGATTTTGCGCGCTGAACTCATCGACGGAAAGGCGATCGCCGCGGAGATCCGCGCCGAAATTGCGCGGGACGTGGCGTTGCTGACGGCGCGCGGTGTGGTGCCGGGACTCACGGTGGTGCTCGTTGGGGACGACCCCGCCAGTGCTACCTATGTCGGCGCCAAGGAGAAGGCTTCCGTGGCGGCCGGAATGCTTGGCGGTACTATCCGCTTGCCGGCGAGCACCACGCAGGCTGAATTGCTGGCCCTGGTGGAGCAGCTGAATGTCGACGACCGTGTACATGGCATCCTCGTCCAGATGCCGCTGCCCAGGCACATCGATCCTGACACGGTCATCAGGCACATTCGTCCGGACAAGGATGTCGACGGGTTTCATCCCGAGAATGTGGGTAAACTGCTGATCGGGCACACCGATGGCTTCGTCTCGTGTACGCCGGCTGGTGTCATCGAGCTGCTGCTGCGAAGCGGTGTGGAGACGCGTGGAGCGGAGGCAGTCGTCGTGGGCCGCAGCAATATCGTCGGCAAGCCCATGGCGGCACTGCTGGTGCAGGCGCGTGCTGGTGGAGATGCGACGGTAACGGTGTGTCATAGCCGTACCCATGATCTCGCGGCACATACCCGGCGTGCCGACATCCTCATTGCAGCGATCGGACGCGCAGAAATGATCACGGGAGATATGATCAAGCCCGGCGCCGTGGTCATCGACGTGGGTATGAACAGCGTCCCGGACGCGACCCGTGCGAAGGGAAGCCGGCTCTGCGGCGATGTGCACTTCGCCAGCGCGGTCGAGGTCGCTTCGAAGATCACACCGGTGCCGGGTGGCGTGGGTCCCATGACTATTGCGATGCTGCTACGCAATACCGTGCTCGCTGCGGCGCGGTATGCATACCCGGGTGGTGACCCGCTGCCTGCGCTGCGCAATGCACAGGCAAACGAGCCACAGGCTCCCCCACAGGTCGAGCGCTCGCTCGGTCGCTGAGGACTCGATACGTGTCACGCATCGCGTCGCCCGGCTTCGGGCCGCGTGAAGTGGCGCCTGGCAGCGAGCCAGAGGTCGCGCTCAGCGTTCATACGCTGACCAGTGCCGCGAAGGATCTCATCGAGGGGGCGTTTCCTCCACTGTGGGTGCGCGGTGAGGTCACGAATTTCAAGAAGCACCGCAACGGACATTGGTATTTTTCGCTCCGGGACGCGCAGGCACAGATCAATTGTGTGATCTGGAGTTCAGCGACCAGACGCATTCCCGCACCGCCCGATGAAGGGATGCAGGTCACCGCTCTGGGGCAGATGACCGTCTGGCCCGTACGCGGGGATCTGCAGTTCTCGGTGCGTCAACTGGAAGCCGAGGGCGATGGTCTCTGGCGCAAGGCCTTGGAGCAGGCGCGCCTGCGTCTTGAACGGGACGGTTTGCTCGCCCCTGAGCGGAAGCGGCCGTTGCCGACCTTTCCTCGTCGCATCGCCGTCATCACCAGTCCCGATGGGGCGGCGCTGCACGATATCATCACCGTGACCCGCAGCCGGAATGCCGATGTCGAACTGGTTGTGGTGCCGGCCAAGGTGCAGGGTGAAGGCGCAGCAGAGTCTCTGATGGCGGCTCTCCAGCAGGTGTCCAGATGGCGTGAGGCTGATCTGGTCATCATCGGGCGTGGTGGTGGCTCGCGCGAGGATCTCTGGGCGTTCAACGACGAGCGTCTGGCCCGGGCGCTGGCGGCCTGCCCCTTGCCCACGGTGTCTGCCGTGGGACACGAGGTGGATATTTCACTGTGTGATCTGGTGGCGGATGTCCGGGCGGCGACCCCGTCCGCGGCTGCGGAGCTCGCGGTCCCTTCGCGGCGTGAGCTTGTCGCGCGCGTTGATGGACTCGGCCGGCGCCTGAGCGCAGCGGCGGTACGACGGGCTGAGCGAGCGACGGCCGCCGTCGTGCAGGTACGGAAACGCCTCGCGTTGACGGCGGCTCGTGCGGTGGATCGGCGGCGGGCCCGCACTGAGGCGCTGGCGGGCCGCCTGGATGCCCTGTCTCCCCTGGCGACGCTGGCGCGCGGCTTCGCCGTGGCACGCCGCTCCGATGGCACTACTTTGAGTAGACGTGATGCGTTCATGCCCGGCGTTCCCTTCGAGCTCTGGGTGCAGGACGGTATCGTCGACGCGACGGTGATGGCAACGCGCCAGCTCCCCGAGGGGATGACGCCGTGAACCATGGAACGCGAGGCAGCGAAACACGCGTGATGGCGGAGATGAACTTTGAGCAGTCGCTGTCCCGGCTCGAGGAGATCGTGCGGGATCTCGAGCGACAGGACCTCACGCTGGAGCAGGCCCTGCGTCTGTTCGAGGAAGGGATCGGACATTTGCGCACCGCCGGGACGGCACTCGAGTCCGTGGATGCGCAGGTAAAACTGCTCGTGGAAGCCGCTGACGGTTCCCTGTCGACGGAAGACTTCGGTGCCTGAGGGGCTGACCGGAGGCCGGGGTCTCGAGGCTGAGCCTGCCGGTGGATCGCTCGTCGACGACCGACTCGCCATTCAGCGAGCGCTCGACGTTTTTTGTGAGCGTTGGCTGGGGGAGTTGCCCGTGCCGCTGGCTGATGCGGTGCGCTATGCCTTGAAAGGCGAGGGAAAGCGACTGCGTCCAGCGCTCATGCTGGAGGCGTATCGGGCCTGTGGCGGCAGCGAGGACGCGCATGATCTCGCGGCGGCGATCGAGGTCGTCCACACGTATTCGCTGGTGCACGACGACCTTCCCTGCATGGACGACGATGCCATGCGACGGGGGCGCCCGACGGTGCATCGGGTGTACGGTGTGGCGGTTGCCACGACGGCGGGCCTCGCGATGGTGCCGTTGGCGGCACGTTCCGCCTGGCATGCTGCCACCGAGCTGGGGCTTCCGAAGGAAGTTGTGGCCGCCATCGTCCGCGAGCTGATGATCGCTGCGGGGGCAGGGGGCATGATCGGGGGACAGCTGCTCGATCTGGAGGCCGAAGGCGTGCCGCTGGGACTTGAATCGCTGGAACGGGTCCACCGTCTCAAGACCGGCGCATTAATCCGAGCCAGCGTCACGCTGGGAGCCCGGGCCGCCATGGCAGCGCCAGAGTGCCGTCAGGCGCTCGATCAGTACGGTGCGGCGATCGGTCTCGCCTTTCAGATTGCAGATGACGTGCTCGATGTCACGGCGACGTCGGACCAGCTTGGGAAGACCGCCGGCCGCGATATCGATCTCCGCAAGAGTACCTATCCAGCGCTGCTCGGGGTCGATGGTGCAACCCAGCGAGCGCAGGTGCTGGTGGAAGAAGGCTGCGCGGCGCTGGCCCAGGTGGGGTTGCTGACGCCCATGCTCGAACAACTGGCGCGGTTCATCGTTGAGCGCCGCTCCTGATCACGCTGTACCCTAGGGTCTCATGTCGATTCTCGAACGCATCAATTCTCCCGCAGATGTTCGCCTGCTGTCGCGTGACGAACTGCGCACGCTGGCCCAGGATGTCCGCGATCGTCTGATCGATGTCTGCTCGCGGACAGGCGGTCATATCGGTGCCGGCCTTGGCGTGGTGGAGTTGACGATTGCGTTGCACGCGATCTTTGATACACCCAAGGACCAGCTCGTGTGGGACGTGGGGCATCAGGCCTACCCGCACAAGCTGCTGACGGGCCGCAATGGTCGCATGGAGACGCTGCGGCAGGAGGGCGGCCTATCGGGTTTCCTCAAGCGCAGCGAGAGCGAATACGACACCTTTGGTGCGGGTCACGCGGCCACCGCAATCTCGGCGGCACTGGGTATGGCGGCCGGACGTGATGTGCTGGGCGAAGCGTTCAAGGCGGTGGCCATCATCGGCGATGGTTCGTTGGGTTCGGGGTTGGCCTACGAAGGGCTCAACAATGCCGGTCACTCCGATCGCGATATCATCGTCGTTCTCAACGACAACGAGATGTCCATCGCGCCCAACGTGGGGGCGATGCACAAGTATCTCACGAGCGTCCAGCGCAATCCGCTCTACAATCGTCTGCGTTCCCGCATCGGGGAGATCGTGGACAATGCACCGGCCCCTTTTGCTGGGGTCAGCACGCTCGTCCGCAAATGGGAAGAGAGCGTCAAATCGTTTCTGACTCCGGGTGTGTTGTTCGAGGAGCTGGGTTTCCGGTACTTCGGTCCGATCGATGGTCATGATATCGACGCGCTGATGGAAACCTTCTCGGCGGTGCGCGATATGAATACGCCTCGTCTCGTGCATGTCATCACGCAGAAGGGACGCGGGTTCCCCGCCGGTGAACATGGTGAAAAGTGGCATGCGCTTCCGCCGGGGCACGACCCGGCGACGGGGAAACCTCTCTCCGTCTCGGCCGGCAATCCTGCCTACACGGCGATCTACGGCAAGGGCCTCGTTGAGCTGGGCGCCGAACGCCGTGACCTTGCGGTGATTACGGCAGCCATGCCCAGTGGAACGGGAACGACGGCCTTCGCCAAGGCCTACCCGGAGCGGTTCTTCGATGTCGGAATCGCGGAAGGCCACGGGGTGACCTTTGCGGCCGGACTCGCAACGCGCGGCGTGCGACCGGTGGTAACGGTCTATTCCACGTTTCTTCAGCGTGGGTACGACAACGTCATCCATGATGCGGCGCTGCAGAAGTTGCCAGTCATCTTCGCCATGGACCGGGCTGGCCTCGTCGGCGAGGACGGGGAGACGCACATGGGTCTCTACGACATCGCCTACATGCTGTCTGTGCCCAACATGACCGTGACGGCGCCCGCCAATGGCACCGAGATGCTGGGCCTGCTGCGGGCTGGCGTTGAGCACCGCGAAGGCCCATTCAGTCTACGCTATCCTCGCGATGTGTCGCCGGATGTACCTGCGTCCATGGCTTCCATTGCGGCAGTGCCGTATGGCACCTGGGATGTGCCGCGCCATGGTCGAGATGTCGCCATCCTTGCGGTGGGCACCATGGTGAACCAGGCACTGCAGGCAGCGCAATTGCTGGCTGCAGATGGTCTTGATGTCACCGTGGTGAACTGTCGCTACCTCAAGCCCTATGATGGTGTGACGCTCAACGCCATCCTCAGCGAGCACACGCAGATCCTCACGGTAGAGGAGGGCACGGTCGTGAACGGGTTCGGGGCCTATATCGGTACGGTCATTCATCGCCTCGCTCCGCAGGTGCGGACCGAGGTGCATGGGGTGCCGGATCAGATCGTCTATGCCGCGCCGCGCTCGCGTCAATTGAGGGTGCTCGGACTCGATGCGGTTGGCATCGCGGAGCGCGTGCGCGCGCTGCATGCCTCCGAGGCGCTTGCCGACTGATGCGCGTCGGGGTGGTGGGGCATCGTGGATATGTCGGGCTGCCGGCTGTTCTTGGCACACTGCTCGACAGTGCCCGGGCACTGAATCTCACGCTGGTGTTCGAAGACGAGTTGTGGGAGACCTGCACGGATGGGGAGCGGCTGCAGGACGCTGGTACCCTCGATGCGGTAATCACCCTGGGAGGCGACGGGACGCTTCTGCGCGGCGCACGGCTTGTGGATGGCCGTCAGATTCCCATCCTCGGCGTGAATTTTGGTCGACTCGGTTTCCTGACGAGTTGTAGTGCCGAAGACATGGAGGACGCACTCGGACGCCTTGCGCGTGGTGAATTCGTCTGCGAGTCACGCATGACGCTCGAAGCCTGCGCCATCGACGGAGATCACACCGAGCGGTGTCGCTGGCTCGCGTTGAATGACGTCGTCATGCACAAGGGCGGTTTTGCGCGCCTTGTCCGGTTCGTGGTCTTCGTGGACGGAGAGCCTATCGGCTCCTACTCCGCCGATGGCCTGATCATCAGTACGCCCACGGGCTCCACGGGTTATTCCCTCTCGGCTGGGGGGCCGATCATCGTCCCCACGGTCGAAAGCATCGTGCTCACCCCCGTTTCACCGCACACGCTGGCCATGCGCCCCCTCGTATTGCCGGCAACCGCGGAGGTGAGGGTGCGTGCTTATGATGGGCCGGAAGAGCTTCTGGTGACGGTCGATGGACAGGTAGGCACTACCTTCACCGGTGGTGAGGTACTCATCGTCCGACGCGCACCCCATCCCGTTCAGCTCATCAGACTTCCTGGGGCCACGTTCTTCACACGCCTGCGGCACAAGTTGGGATGGGGCGGTCTTTCCGGACGCGACGGCGAAGCACGCTGACGTTTCTTCCTGCCCGCTATGCTGCTCGAACTCCGGATCCGCAACGTTGCCGTCATCGACGCGGTGGCCCTGCCACTGGGCGCGGGGCTCAACGTGCTCACGGGTGAGACGGGTGCGGGCAAGTCGCTCATCATTGGTGCGCTGAGCCTGCTCCTGGGGGAGCGTGCCACTACGGACCGCATTCGATCAGGTGCTGATCGTGCCTCGGTCGAGGGAGTCTTCGAGTTGCCGGCCGGTCACGCCCTGTTCACCGATCTCGATGCCCGCAGCATTGAGGTTGAGCAGGACGGAGGCTCCACGGTGGTGCTGAAACGTGAGGTGTCCGCCAACGGGCGTTCGCGGGCCTGGATCAATGGCTCACCGGTAACGGCCGCTGTGCTGTCCGAGATCGGGGCACAGCTCGTGAGTGTGCATGGTCAGCACGAGTCGCGCGCGCTTGTCGATACCGCGCATCAACGTGATCTCCTCGACGCCTATGCGCAGGCCACGGTGGTCCGGCACGCGGTACGGCATGCCTTCGAAGCCGCAGCGGACCTCCGCCGACGCGAGCTTTCCCTGGTGCAGCGACGGCAGGAGGTTGCGCGCCGAGCAGACTATCTGCGCTACGTCGTGCAGGAAATCTCGGATGTCGCACCGAGACCCGGTGAAGACGAGCATCTCGACACCGAGATTCGCCGTCTGTCCCACGCCGAAACGCTGCGGGGGAGTGCGGCCGAGGCGGCAGGGACCATCGCGGGAGAAGAGCAGTCGGTACTTACCCAGCTCGCGGCGGTCCGTCGCGCCCTTCAGGGGCTTTCACGTATCGACCCCGAGACCGCACGGCTGCAGCCCGTGTTCGATAGCGCGGCGTACTCTCTGGAAGAACTGGCTCGAGAACTGGAGGTGTACGCGGAGTCGGTTGAGGCTGATCCAGCGCGTCTTCAGACTCTCGAACGCCGCCGTGATGCGGTGCTCGGCCTGCTGCGCAAGTATGGTCCCACGTACGATGACCTGCAGCGCACAAACGAGATGGCCCGAGGGGAACTCGACCTTGTCGATGGAGATGGCAGCGCGCTGGTCTCGCTTGGTGCGCAGCGTGAAGCGGCGGAGCGCGCCTTGCGTGAGCATGCCGCACAACTCTCCGCACTGCGTTCCGAGGGAGCGGCTCGCCTTGGCCGTGAGGTTTCAGCGCTCTTTCCCGAACTGGGCATGGCCAGTGGCAGGCTCGAGGTATTGCTTACGCCGTTGGAGGCGGTAGGTGCCGATGGCGCCGAGACGGTGCAGTTCCACGCCACGCTGAACGCCGGGGTGGAGCCGCGGTCACTGGGACGCATTGCCTCGGGGGGTGAGCTCGCCCGCGTCATGCTGGCGCTCAGCACGGTGCTGGCCAGTTTTCAACAGGTTCCGACCTTGGTGTTCGACGAGGTCGATGCCGGTGTGGGCGGTGCGGTCGCTTGGCAGGTTGGTGCGCTCATGCGACGTGTCGCGCAGCACCATCAGGTGCTGGCGATTTCACACCTCGCGCAGATTGCGGCTCGGGCAGACCACCATGTGGTGGTGCACAAGAGTTCAGTGGGCACGGTCACCACTGCAGACACCCTGGTGCTGCGTGATGACGCCCGTGTGCTGGAGGTGGCGCGAATGCTTGGTGGAGACGCCGACCGCGAGGTCAGCCAGGCGCATGCGCGGGAACTGCTGTCTCGCGGGAGTGCGGAGGATGGCGTGGGCGTCGCAGCCTCCGCCGGGCGGGTCCGTCAGCGGCGCGGGAAGCCCGTATAGATGCGCAGTGCCAGACGGTCGGTGGCTACCGCCGGCACGATGGCACCCGATGCACTGATGGGTAGCGTGTGCGTGTACATCACCTCGGCCGCGATGCGAGAACGCCGGCGGGCGTAGCTGGCCAAAGTGGAGAAGGTCACCCCGAAGGCGGCTGCCTGCAGTGTTCGTGACGGCACGACGGATGCCGACGTGGGCGCCTGCTCTTTACCGGTACTTCCGGCGTCGTATCGATCTTCGCCCCACCGGCGCAGGATGTACGCCCCCGACACACCGAAGAAGTCGCCGATGGAGAGCCGCGGAGTGATTTCGAGGTCGCTGCGCATGCCAAGTGAACGTTCCGCGTGGCCAATCTCCACGGGGGTTGCGAAGGTGGCTTCCAGGTTCCGTTGCGGAAGGACAACGGCCATCTGGTCGCTGAGCGGCTTGGTGGCACGCAGTGTGGCGCTCACCCACAGATGCCGAGACCAGATGAAATCGGTGGTGCTGCGCAGGAGGACTGCGTTGGCGCCTTCACCGATGGGCACATCAAAGGCATCTTCGGTGCGATCGGCACCCGCTGTGCCGAAGCGCCATCCACCGGACACGACGCTTCGCACGCCACGTGCAGAGGTTTCGAGTCGCCGGAGCTGATCGGCGCCGAAGGTGTCATAGAGCAGGAATGTGGCGGCGAGATCGATGTCGCCAACTCCGGCACGTCGTGTGTTGCCCAGGCGCGCGTAGCCGACACCCATGCTGCTGTCGGTGCCGATATACGCCATGCCGCCAGGCCCGAGCACGACGGTGGCGGCGGCCGGCGCGACACCCTCGGGAATGCCGCTGATGCCGTACTTGGCGAAGTCCGTACGCAGGCCATCGATACTGTTCACCACTTTCGTCTGCGCCTGCGAGCCGACGAGCGGAACGAAGCGTGCCCCGCGGGTGGCGGCAGTACCATACACGGCCACAATGCCATCGCGTATGGTCTGCGCCTGCGTCAGCAGCTGCTGGGTCGCCTGCGGATTGGCACGGATGGCCTCGCAGCCGGTCGCCATGGCGTCCGTGCAGCGCGTGATCTCATCGGTCAGCTTTGCTCTGGCCTGATCCAACTGGCCTGCGAGCAACCCATTGGCGACTGCGGATGTTGAGACGGTGCCGCCTAGCACTGCCGGGTTGAGGCCGACATTGGCACCGGTCCCCACGCGATTGAGTAGTAGCTGCGTGACATCACGCGATTCCGCGTAGGGTATGAGCACACCGAGGGAGAGACGGCGTGTCACGCCGTATTCGATGCCCAGGGGCGCGATACTCTGGCGCACTTCACCGGAGGCCTCGAGACGTCCCAGGGACATCGCGTACCCGGGTTCGCCAGTCAGCGTTTGCAACAGCTGCTGGGTCGTGGCGAGTTGTGGCAGGAGTGCCACGCCCGCCTGCTCCATGGAGAGTGGACCGAGCAGGGGGCTGCGTGTAATTCCGCCGCCGGAGGGCTTCGGTGAGAAGACCTGGTCGTAGTCGTTCCAGAGGCCGGACACCAGGTACCGGAATCCGCCGCGAGGCAGCGGGATGGCATTGTCTCCGGTGCCACCAACGGCCTGGGCTCGCAGGGCAGCCAGTGGGGACAGCAGTCCGAGCGTGAGCAGCGCGGTGACGCGGAGTGCGCCGAGTCTGAGCGCGCCGACACGAAACGCAGTGCGGCGGAGCGGTGTGACGCCGAAGGCTGAACTGGTGATGACGGTCTCGTCTGGGCGATTCGGGGCAGAACCCCGAATGCGAGAGCGGACGTGGTGCAGAAGGAGAGGAGACCGAGGCACCGGTGCTAGATTAGCCACAGGCGGAAGGGGCGTCAACGACGCATCACCAAGGGTCTCACCTTGCCGTCTCACTGGTCCTTCCTTCTTGTCTCCGCCGTGCAAACCCCCTCCGTGCCCTGGCAACTGACCGGCAATCACTGGCTCACCATCCCCTGTATTCACCCAGCGGACGGGGCGATCCATGCGCTTGGCGTACTGCATCGCGGGGCCCGGGCGGCGATTGAAGTGGCGGGTAGTGCCGCCTTTCTCTCAGGGCACGATACCCCGCTCCTGCGGCCGGTGTTGCGTGTGAATGGCGAGATCCGTGCTCTGGCGGCGGAGGGGATCGCGTGGGAGCGCGCGTTGGGCTGGCTGCCCACCTTCACCTGCACGGTTGGTGCGTTGGTGGTGCGGGGAACGGTGTTTTCTCCGTACGGCCGGGATGCCGACATGGCGGGCGCGGCCTACACCTTCACGATGGAAAACCGTGGCGCCGAGGCGGTGGACATCGAGATCGCGCTGGAGGGCACCCTGGGCCATCGTCAGCAACGTGTCAGGCGTGCGCGGCCGTTTGATGACGCCCATGTTGTGAGCCGAGGTGCGGAGGAGACGGTCCTGTTGGAAGGATCGGCCATACCGGGGATGGTGGCGGTGGCGTTGGGGGCAGATGGGCCGGCGGAGATTGAGGTAGATGAAGGACCATCGCATCAGCCGAGGCGGTTTGCGCTGAGGCGCACGCTGACCGTGGCACCAGCGGGTGCTGTACAGACTGCCTTTTATCTCGCGGTAGGCCCCGAGCGGGATGGCGCGGAGGCGACTGTGGCGGTGCTTCGGCGTCGCGGATGGCGCGCGCTGCTATCCGCAACGCGTTCAGCGCTCAGCTCGCTCGAGCAGACAACAGGCAACGAAGGGCTGGATCGTCTGATCAACCGCAATCTGTTCTTTGCCTATTTCTATGCCGTGGGTCGAGCGCTTGACGACGCGCACTACTACCTCGTGCGATCGCGCACCCCATGGCACGCCATGGGATGCACCGTTCGTGACTGGGAGGCCCTGCTGTGGACGTTGCCGGCCGTGCAGTTGGCAGACGGCGGGCTGGGTCGGGAACTGTTGGTGCGGGCCTGCGAACTGCATGGGTACGCGCCAGGGCAGGGCGTGCACTATTTCGATGGCACGCTCTTCGAGCCTGGCTTCACGATAGAAGGACCGGCAGCCTTTGCGATTGCTACGGACCGCTACATCCGCGACACCGAGGACGGGCAGATCGTTGAAGAGCCCGTGGTGGCCGATACCCTCTATCTGGCGTCTGAAGATATCAGTGCTCGACGGGATGAACGGGTGCCATTGTACAGTACAGAGCTGACTCCGTCAGGAACGCCTGCGGCGTATCCGTTCACGCTGCATGGAAATGCAGCTGTGGCGATGGCGCTCGATGTCTTTCGGCGCACGCTCGACGAAGAGGCGGCTGCCGCGGTGGAGGATCCGGCGGCAGTACGCGGTGCGCTCCGTCGGCATTTCACCGTTGACCGTGGCGAAAAGGCGCGACTCGCCACGGCAGTTGATCTCGCGGGCGGGGCGGCGCTGGATGATGATCCGGTGGGCTCCCTGCTGTGGCTGCCGATGTATGAAGCCATGGACCGTGAGGACTCACTGTACCGGCGCACGGTCCGGGCCGTGGGGCGTACTCCGGGCAGCGCATCCTCGTTGGTGCCGCAGTTGGCGCGATTGCTGGGCCCAGAGGCGCAGGAGGTGATCACCTGGTTGCGGCGGGCAGCGCTCGATAATGGTGTGGCGGGTGAATTCGTTGATGCCGACGGGCGGGTGATACGAAATGGTGGTGACGCCTCGCTCGCTGGCCTTCTGGCCTACACGCTCTGGTATACCGCGCATGCGCTGGGAATCAGGAGCCAGCCCGGGGACTGAGCGATGGCGCGCTTGAACCCGGGCCAGTGCGTCGCTACAATCCCGTGGTAGGCAGTACGATCGTGGGGTTCCTCAGGGGCCCCGTGCGGGAATAGCTCAGTTGGTAGAGCACAACCTTGCCAAGGTTGGGGTCGCGGGTTCGAGTCCCGTTTCCCGCTTTCAATGTCGTGGTTTCAATCAGGGGAACGGAATGAATTCCGCATCGTCACCGGGCGGCAAACGGAATCGTCCGTGTTGGAAGTCCGCCTGTATCCAGGCCTCCTTCGCCGCCCGAAGCTTCTCGCGAGTCGAGGCGACAAAATTCCACGAGATATAGCGCGGTCCGTTCAGCGTT
The DNA here is from genome assembly GCA_964586985.1 of uncultured Gemmatimonas sp. GTDB lineage: Bacteria > Gemmatimonadota > Gemmatimonadetes > Gemmatimonadales > Gemmatimonadaceae > Gemmatimonas. The sequence continues at coordinate 28,933 of CAZPJX010000025.1, forward strand.
TCACCACCGAGTAGCATCAGGCGGGCACCTCGTGGTCCAGCCGTGACCGTCATGGGGTCACCAGGGCGGAAGACCAGCATCTGCCCGGTATCGAATGCCTGCCCCGCAATGCTCACCGAGCCTGCGGTCACGTACAGCCCCCGGTCCTCATGCCCGTCGGGGAGCGGCAATCGCGCACCTGGTTCGAGCACCGCATCGGCGTAGAACATCTCGGAGAAGGTCTTCACCGGTGATTGCTGTCCCCACGCCGTGCCCAGTATCAGTCGCACCGTCTTGCCCTCGTCATGCAGAAGGGGCAGATCGCGTTCGTCTCGATGCTCGAAGCTGGCGGGCACATCCTCTGCGGATTCCGGCAGGGCCACCCATGTCTGGATGCCAAAGAGCGCGTGTGGGCCCGTGCGAGTTTCGGGACTGGTCCGTTCCGAGTGCGTCACGCCGTTGCCAGCGATCATCCAATTGACCTCACCGGGATAGATCATCTGATTCGTGCCCAGACTATCGCGGTGCTGGAACTCGCCTTGATACAGGTAGGTCACCGTGGCCAGCCCGATATGCGGATGGGGCCGAACATCGATTCCGTCACCGCGGATGAACTCAGCCGGTCCCATCTGGTCGAAGAAGATGAACGGTCCGACCATCTGCCGTTTGGGCGCTGGCAGTGCGCGCCGCACCTCGAATCCGCCAATGTCGCGGGCGCGAGGAACGATCAAGGTCTCGAGGCTCTGGAGATTGCCCGGTGTGGGGCAGTGCGGCTCTGTATCGGGCATCCAGCTCATGCTTCGCTCCACCCAACTGGCCAAGTGTGCCAGCGCCCTGGTGCACTGGCGGGAGGACATCGAGCACCCTCCCCGTACCATACCCGAAGCGGGACTCGAACCCGCACGACCTTGCGGTCAGGGGATTTTAAGTCCCCCGCGTCTACCGGTTTCGCCATCCGGGTCCAGGGGGCATCGGCGCGCGCCCTCTCGGGCGAATTCTAAGCGCCCACGTGTTCTTCGCCTACCGGAAAGGGATCAAGCGTGGCAGGTATCTCAGGAGTTGACTATCCCACTATCTTGGAGCCCATGTCCGACGTCGTCGCCCTCGCCTCACAGCTACTTTCCATAGACTCCACCACCGGCCGCGAGCGGGAGGTGGTGGATTTCGTCGCAGCATGGCTCGTCGAGCGTGGCTGGAATGTCACGATGCAGGAGGTAGAACCGGGTCGCTCCAACGTCTGGGCGTCGCGCAGAGGCGGTGGGGTCACGCTGTCCACGCACCTCGATACGGTCCCGCCGTTCGTGGAGCCACGGCTCGAAGGACAGCGCCTGTATGGACGCGGAGCCTGCGATGCCAAGGGTATTGCCGCGGCGATGATGATGGCTGCCCAACGCCTGGCCGACAACGGAGAGGAGCGTGTGGATCTGCTCTTCGTGGTCGGCGAGGAGAAGGGTTCACCAGGCGCGCGCGCCGCAAACCGCCTGGATCCGGCAAGTCGCTGGCTGGTGAACGGTGAACCCACCGAGAGCAAATTGGCCTCAGGGGCCAAGGGCGCGCAGCGTGTCATCGTGCGCGTGCGGGGCAGGGAGGCGCACTCGGCCTATGCCCATCTGGGCAGCAGTGCGCTCGAGCCGCTGTTGGACCTGCTCCCCCGGCTGCGTGATCTCCCGCTGCCTGTCGATCCGGTGCTTGGGCCGACGACCTGCAACATCGGCGTGCTGCGGGCGGGCACGGAGGCCAATAT
>CAZPJX010000026.1:0-30237 GCA_964586985.1 uncultured Gemmatimonas sp.
CTTCGGCAGGCCCCTGAATGCCATTGAGGCCAATGAAGAGGCGCAGCACTTCATTGGCACCCTCGAAGATGCGGTTGATGCGTGCATCGCGAAGGTAACGTTCATAGGGCCATGGCTTCACAAACCCACGGCCACCTGCGAGCTGTACGAGTTCGTCGGCGGCACGCCACACCAGATCGCTGGCGAACACCTTGGTGCAGGCCGCTTCGAGTGCCACATCAGCGACATCACCATCCATCGCGCCGGCGAGTGCCCCCACCATCGACTCGGCAGCGTAGGTCTCACTGGCGATGGTCGCCATCTTGCGTTGGGTAATCTCGAATCCGGCCAGTGGGCCGCCGAACTGCGTGCGCGCCTCGGCGTAGCGGGTATACTCGTCGAGCAAGCGCTTGCTGCCCTGCACGCATCCGGCTGCGAGCGACAATCGCCCGCCATTGAGGGCATGAACCGCAACACGGAAACCCTTTCCCACCTCGCCGAGGACGTGATCGTCGGGCACGAAGAGATCCTCGTAGACGAGTTCAGCCTGCGTTGACCCGCGGATGCCGAGCTTGCGGATCGTGCCCTCCACGCGGAAACCGGGCATATCCGGGCGGATGATGAACGCGGTTGGACGCTGCACGAGCTTGCCGTTCCGCTCGATGGGTGTCTGCGCGAAGGTGGCGATGACCCCCGCGCGCTGGCCATTGCCGATCCAGTGTTTGCGGCCATTGAGAATCCACCCCGTGTCATCCGCGCTTCGCTCGGCGCGTGTAACAATGTGCTGCGCATCGGAACCCGTTTCGGGTTCGGTGAGGGCGTACGCGGCGAGCGTTTCCCCTCGCGCGAGTAGTGGCAGATAGCGCCGCTTCTGTGCCTCGTTCCCGGCGATGACGAGTGCCTTGCTGCCGAGTCCGCAGTGCACGCCGAGCAGCACGCCCAGAGAGGCGTCGACGGACGCGACGGCGCCGAACACCCGCGCATAGGCACTTGCCGAGAGGCCGAGTCCTCCAAAGGCCTTGGGGATGCTGATGGAGAGCAATCCGCAGGCGGCAAAGGCTTCAATCACCGACTCGTCGATGGACTCCTGCTCGTCGAAGCGGCGCGGATCGATCAGACCGCTGGCGACCATCTCGTACACTGCCTCGATGAGGCGTCGCACCGTGTCGGCTTCAGCCGCGTCACGCGCATCGAGTGGTGCGGGGTAGGGGAGCAACAGCGATTCGGTGATGCTCCCGGCGAAGAGATCACGCAGGAACGACGGCTTGACGGAGGTGGCAGACATGGCGGAGGTGTCGCGACAATGCGGAAGGGAGCAGCGAGGACGGCGGCATCGAGCAGTCCGGCCGCGAAGGATCGTCCAGAGTCGTACGGGCCACAGCGCGCTGACACGAACAAGTGGGACATTCGACGAAATGCGAATGTCCCGCTGCGCAAGCGAGCCCACCCAGACGAGGCCACAATGGGGGATCGTCTGGGTGGCAATTCACCTCATGGGGAGGATTGTCGGACGGTTGGTGCGGGTGGCTTTCGGACCGTGATGGTCACGACACTAGGCTTTCCCTGCGCCCGGTTGTTGCCGTCCACCGCCTGCAGCGTGAGACGGGCGGTGCCCAGTGCGATACCCTGCACATTCACCTGGGTGGAGGTCGGCGTGGCCTGGCCGATGGCGATCCCAGGGAAATCACTGGATACCAGCACATTGCGGCCGATGAGGGTGCGTCCCTCCGCATCGCGGAGCTGGATGGCGAAGGCGCTGGTGGAGCCCTGATTCACCGTGAAGGTATCCGCCACCACGATGGTGTCGACGGGCACCTGCTGGATAATGACGTTGGCCTGTCCAACCCGGTTGTCCTGTGTCGCGATCGCGGAGATGGTTACCGTGCCCGCCGCGATTGCTGACACCAGGCCCGTCTGGGTGACCGAAGCACGCGACGGATCGCTCGTGGTCCACTCGAGGGGTCGATCCGTCACTTCTGCACCTGTGGAGTCGGTCATCGTGACACGCAATTGCGTCGTCTGTCCCTCGGTCACGGTGGTCTGGATCGGGGTGATGATGACACTGGCCAGCGGGATCTTGGTGACGGTGAGCGTCGCCGTGTCGGCGACACCCTCCGCGCTGACGATGACGCGGCCCGTGCCGAGCGCGAGGCCGGTGACTTCGCCGAGCTGGCTGACACGCAGCGTGTTGGGTTCGGTGGTTCGCCAGGTCACGGTGCGGCCTGTCGGAATGGGTCCGCCCACGGAGTCGAAGAGCGCGTAGCCCATCACCCGAGAGAGCCCCAGTCGGACCGACCCGACCTTGGGTTGGATGATGACCTTATCGATGCGTGCGTCCGCGGCCTCGACGCTCATGCTGCAGTTCGCCGTTGGATTGTCAGCTGATGCGGCGGTGATCGTGGAGGTACCTGCCTTGCGGGTGGTCACGAGGCCGGACTGCGAGACCACGGCAACCACTTCGTTGCTGCTGGTCCAGACGAGTGGGCGACCGGTGAGCGGGAGTGACGTTCCCGACGAATCGAGCAGGGTGATCGTTGGCTGGACACTCTGCGAAACGGTCACCTTCGAAGAAGTGGGTGCCAGGCGGCAGGCGACGACGGGAATCCTGGTGACATTGATCAGTGCCTGTCCGGTAGCCTGATCGGCTTCGGCCATGATGACGGCACTGCCGGCGCTGACGGCCACAATGTTTCCGCTCTGGTCGACCGAGGCGACGGCGGAGTTGCTCGAGCCCCAGCGAAATGTCCGGCCCGTGATGATCAGGCCCTGTGCATTGCGTGCCACTGCCGTAAGCTGCCGCGTGTTGGTTTCGCGGAGGGTGAGCGTATTGGGGGTGATGGTCACCGAATTGGCGGCTTCCGGGGTCACCGTCACCGCAACGGACGCCGTCTTCCCGTTGGCCTCCGCGGACACGGTCGTGACGCCGACCGCTACGGCGATCACCATGCCTTCCGTCGTCACCGTGGCCACACTGCTGGCTGAGGAGGACCAGGACAGCTTCTTGTTGCGGATGGAGTTGCCATCGCAGTCGAAGGCGGTTCCCACCACCTGCGCAGATCCGTTGACCGGAAGCGACAAGGTTACGGGGGCGACGGTGACCGAACAGGCTTCCGTCGGTTTGAGGTCGAGACAGCCGCCGAGTGCGGCCAGCATCAGCAGGGCCGCCGACGCGCGGGCGCGTCGGGAGGTTGACGTCACGAGAGGGGCTGCGACCCGCATGCAGGTCTGTCCTGTCATTAAGAGAAGTGTTTGAAGGAAGTCGGGGCGCGGTGACCGCGGAGCACGGCGCCTGAGCTTCCCGGAAATTCAGTACCTAGGCTCGGAAACGCGGTGAGCCAACGCACGAGGTCGTGTGAGAGGACGCATCGCCGCCGATGTCCGTAACTGCCGTAGACTGTCACAGCCCCGGCACAGCCTCCGGCACAACCTGTCCCGTTGGGGGTAACCGGGCAAGCGGTTCGGTCCGCTACCTTTCCCATCGATGCAGACCCCAGCTTCCACAACGCGTTCCCTTCTGCTCCCAGGTCGTTCCAACGAGAATCCTCAGGGGATAGCTCACGACGTGTCCCGGGACTGGCGGCTGGCCCTTGCGTGGGTATTCGGCGCGCTGCTGCTGCGGCTCCTGTTGTCAGTCCTGGTCCCCCTGTTACCCGACGAGACCTATTACTGGGAGTGGTCCCGCCGCCTGGCCCCGGGCTACTTTGACCACCCCCCGGGCATTGCCGGGCTGATTGCGCTGGGAACGGCCATGCTTGGCCAGACGGCGACCGGCGTTCGCGCGGGGCCGGCGTTGGCGGCGTTGCTGACCCATCTTGCGACGGTGGCCTGTGCCTGGCAGTTGGCAGGCCGCGGTCCCACGGGCGCTCGGGCCGCGCTTCGGGCGGCCCAGCTCGTCGCGGTGATTCCCATCGCTACCCTGGGTTTGGTCCTTGCAACGCCCGCCGCGCTGCTTTTTTCCGCAGTCACGCTTGCACTCCTGGCGGTGGAACGGGCCCTAGCTTCGGCGCCCCGTTCGTGGTTCGCCCTGGCGTGGTGGACCGTGGCCGGTACGGCCCTGGGCATTGCCTTCCTCGCCAAGTACACGGCGGTGCTCCTGCCAATGGGTCTTGTGCTGGCCTGTCTGGCGCATCCGGTGCTACGACGTCGCTTCGCGGAGCCCGGACCGTGGGTGGCCGGTGCGGTGGCCCTCCTGATGTTTGCGCCCGTGCTACGCTGGAATGCCGCGAACGATTGGGTGTCGTTCCGCTTTCAGCTTGGACATGGTTTCAATCCCGCAGCACGTGGGAATCCCCTCACCCGTGAGCTCGAGCTGGTCGGTGGGCAGCTTGGCCTCGCGTCGCCGATTCTGTTCGCGCTGATGGCCGTGGTGGTCTGGTTCGCTCTGCGCGACGGTTGGCGTGAGCGCCGTTCCGCTGCTGTCACGGACCCCATACTGCGTCGCTTCGCACTGGCCTCCGTTACCGTCGTGCCTCTGGTGGTCTTCGTCGTGAGCGCCTGGCGCCGCCCGGTTGAAGCGAACTGGCCATCGGTGATCTATCCCAGTGCCCTGGTCCTGTTGGCCACCAGCGAGCGCCCATGGGCCCTGGGTACGTGGTGGCGCCGGGGGCTCTGGTTTGCCGCCGGCCTGCTGACCGTCGCTGCCTTGCAGGCCTGGCGTGCGGTGCTCCCAATCTCCGCAACCCGAGACCCAGTGGCGCGGGCTTACGGATGGGATGCGCTGGCCCAGGCGGTCGACAGTGTACGAACCAGCATGCAAACCAGTATGCAAACCAGCAGGCAAACCAGCAGGCAGGCTGCCGAGCCTGGCCTAGCGGGGCACGGCTCCAGCGTACCCACCTGGGTGGCAGCGGATCGGTATCAGGATGCCTCGGAACTTGCCTTTCACCTGCAGGATCAGCCCACCGTCTTCGCCCTCAATCTTGGAAGTCGTACCAATCAGTACGACGTCTGGCCAAGTGCGTGGCAGCGCATGAGTGCAGGGGAGGGGCTGATTGCGGTCTTCGATGCGGACGCCAAGGGCGATGCACTTGCCGCGCACGTCAGCGCGTGGTTCGAGGAGGCAGAGCAAGGCCCCACGGTCACGCTGCGGCGCGACGGAAAGGAGATTACTGCCCGTCGTATCTGGGTGTATCGTACTGCCCGCGACATCCCCAACGAGCGCCCCGCACTGCTTGTTCCCTGACGCTGCATCAGCCTTGCGCGAGCCCCTATGACGCCCTCCCTCAATCTGCCAGCCGTCCTCGTTGTGGCGCTTGGCGGGGCCATTGGTTCGGTTGCCCGCTATGTCGCGGGGATGCTGCTGCTGCCGGTGAGTAGTGGATTCCCGGTGGGGACCCTCGTGGTGAACGTCCTGGGGGCGTTCCTTATTGGCGCCTTTGCAGGGCTGGCCGTCTCCTCAGAAGGAGATCATTTGCTCCGACTGGCGCTCATGACCGGCTTCTGCGGTGGCTTCACGACCTTTTCGACATTCAGCGCCGAGACGCTCCTGCTGATCCAGGAAGGGCGCACAGTACGGGCGCTCTGGTATATCGGAAGCAGCCTTGTGCTGGGGCTTGCGGCCACGGCGTTTGGCCTGCTGCTCGCAAGGCCTCGAGCGGGTGCATGAAGGGCGGGCCATGCGCTCTCGTCGCCGCGCGCAACCATCAACGGCCGGGAAAGGCACCGCTTCCGGAGCTCCGGGCGTGTGTTTCCCATCGATCCCTCAAACAATGACGACTCCAACAGTCTCCGCTGATCTTGCGGCGTGGTGCACCGCCAACGATGCACAGGCGATGGAGGAACTCTCGGTCTTCCTCCGCATCCCCTCCGTGTCGGCCCGCTCCGAACACAAGGCGGACTGCGCGTCCGCCGCGCAGTTCGTGGCCGATGGACTGGCGCGTATCGGGTTCACGGTCGCGATTGAATCTACGCCTGGCCATCCTATCGTCGTGGGGGAGTGGCGGGGGGCGGGTGCTTCGGCACCCACGCTCCTGATCTATGGCCACTACGATGTTCAGCCAGTCGAACCTCTGGAGCTCTGGACCTCGCCGCCGTTTGAGCCCACGATTCGAGACGGTCGTCTGTATGCGCGTGGCGCGGTCGACGATAAGGGGCAACTGCATGTGCACCTGCGTGCCCTCGAGGCCCATCTTGCGGTACGCGGCAGCCTGCCCGTGAATGTCATCGTGCTCGCCGAGGGTGAGGAGGAAGTTGGCAGCGAGCATCTCGCGGCGTTTCTCGAGCAGGCGCGCACACGCCTCGCCTGCGATGCGGTGGTCATTTCCGATTCCGCGATGTTCGCGCCGGGCATTCCCAGTATTCTTTCCTCGTTGCGCGGCCTGGCCTATCTCGAAATCATCGTGCGGGGGCCGCAGGGAGACCTGCATAGCGGTATGTACGGCGGCGCGGTGGTGAACCCGGCCATGGCCCTCGCGCACATTCTGGCCAGCATGCACGACGCGGACGGACGAGTTGCCATTCCAGGGTTCTACGACCGCGTGCATCCGTTCCCCGATGCGGTGCGTGCGCAGATGCGCGACCTGCCGTTCCAGGATGCAGGGCTCATGCATGAGGTGGGTGTGTCCGCACTCGGTGGGGAAGCCGGCTACACCACCCTCGAACGGTTATGGACGCGTCCCACCTGTGAAGTGAATGGCCTGCTCAGTGGTTACACCGGTGAAGGCGCGAAGACCGTTCTGCCGGCACAGGCCATGGCGAAGGTGAGTTTCCGATTGGTGCCCGATCAGGATCCCGCCACCATCGCCGATCTCGTGGAGACGCATGTTCGCCGCATGGCACCACCTGGTGTGACGGTCACGGTCGAACATCTACATGGCGGACGTCCGTGGCGGGCCGATCTGCAGGGGCCGATCATCGAGGCTGGCAAGTTCGCGCTCGAGGCGGCGTTCGGAAGAGCGCCCGTCATCACCGGGGAAGGTGGCAGCATTCCCGTCGTCGGCGACTTCGAACGTATTCTTGGTGCGCCGGTGTTGTTGATGGGCTTCGGGCTGCCGGGCGAAAATGCACATGCGCCCGATGAGTGGATCTCGCTGACCAATTATCAGAGCGGAATCCGTGCGGCGGCGGCGCTCTACGAGGAGTATGGCCGGATGCATCAGGCCTGACCTGCCTCGGCGTTGACGACGGCGTTGACGAAGAGCGGGCAGGTGTCCGGAGACGCCTGCCCGCTCTTCGTCAGGGAACCGCTCGCCGAGCCGTGTGCTTACAGGCCGTCGAGCAGCGAATCGTTGTTCGACGTAGCGGCGATGCGCTTGATGAGCCACTCCATGCCGGCCTGTGGCGGCAGCTGGTGCAGGCCACGACGCAGCAGGTGCACCTTCTCCAGTTGGTCCGGGCGATAGAGTTTTTCCTCACGTCGCGTGCCGCTGGTGGCGATATCAAAGGCGGGGAAGATGCGGCGATCAGCGAGCGAGCGATCGAGCTTGATCTCGCAATTGCCGGTGCCCTTGAACTCCTCGAAGATCACATCGTCCATACGGGAGCCCGTTTCCACCAGGGCCGTGGCGATGATCGTGAGTGAACCGCCCCCATGTTGCGGGGCAATCATACGCGCCGAGCCGAAGAACGCCTTGGGCTTCTGCATGGCGGTGGCATCGAGCCCACCAGACATGGTGCGTCCCGTACCACGATCGACCGTGTTGTGTGCGCGCGCGAGACGCGTGATCGAGTCGAGCAGGATGACCACGTCCTTGCCCTGTTCCACCAGGCGGCGTGCCCGTTCGAGCGTCATCTCGGCGACTTCCACGTGCCGCTTGGGAGGCATGTCGAAGCTCGAGGCCACGACCTCGCCATATCCCCACGTGATCATCTCGCTCACTTCCTCGGGACGTTCGTCGACGAGCAGGACGAGCAGGACAGCCTGTGGGTGGTTGACGGCGACGCCCTCGACGATGGCCTGGAGCAGCGTCGTCTTGCCGGCGCGGGCGGGTGCGACGATGAGGGCACGCTGGCCGTATCCAATCGGTGCGATCAGGTCGATGGCCCGGCGTGTGAGCTCCGGGCCGGTCTTGGCCGGACGGCCGGTCTCGAGTGTGAGCTTCCGGTCGGGATAGCTGGCAACCAGCGTATTGAAATCGGGGCGCTTTTCGAGGATGACGGGGGAGCCGTCGTTGAGCGTCTGTACCTCGACGGTCAGGTAGCGGCCGCGATGATCGCGGCCATAGGTGATATCGAGGCGGTCACCGCGCCGGAGCTGATGCAGGCGCACGAGTGCGGGCGGTACGAAAGGATCGGTGGGGTCTGGCAGGTAGCTGTTTACCGAACGCCTCAGGAAGCCACCATCACGCGACGGATCGAACCAGCCCGACATCGTCCCCTCTACGGCGATCGGCGTCGACGGCGAGCCGGTTGGGTTGGATGCTCCATCCGGACCACCATTGACGCTCCCGCCTTCACCGCCACGCCGAAACCTGTTGCGGCCACGCCGACCATTTCGGCGCGACCCACCGCGTTCCTGTGTGTCGAAGCGATCCGACCTGCCACCACCCTGCTGCTCGCCGGTAGGCCGCTCGCTGAACCGCTCGGTCGAGCGTTCACCGCCCGCCCCCCGATCCGGGTTGCGCTCCTGGTTTCGATCATGGTGGCTGCCACGCTCGTGGCGACCGCCGCGCCCCCGCCGCCGGCCACGATCACGACGATCATTCTGGAAGGATCGTTCCTGTCGCTGGTCAGAACGACCGTCAGGGCGTCGATCCTGGCGTTCCGGTCCGTCGGTCCTATCGAACGCGCGATCGTAGCGATTCTGGCTTTCGGATGCCTCACCAAAGACCCGTTCCATCGAGGCTTCATAGCCCGTAGGTGAGGGGTCCCGATGTACCGGCCGCGCATCCCCGCGCGAGTCCCTCTGCGCGTGAGTGGTTGATTCGCCGTACGGCTCCCCACGCGCTTCGTTGCGTGGCGCAGATTGTGGCTCGCTGAGCGTGTCGCGGCGTGGTTCGCGTCGTGGTTCAACGCGCGATTCAGGACGCGATTCCCCGAGAGGTTCGCTGCGGGATTCAGGAGCGGCGGCTGGGCCGGTAGAAGCGTGTGCGCCCCCGTCGTCGGTTGCAGGTATGCTCCGGCTGCGTCGCACGCCCGCTCGGCGTGCGGGTGGCTGGGGCGGGGCTGCGTCATTCGAGGAAGCCGCGATGGCTTCGGGTCCACTATCGGTCGCTGCGGCGCGCCGGGGCAGCCGAGGGCGCTTCGGGCGAGGCGCGTCTGTGGCGCTCCCTTCCGAGGGCGCCGCTCCGGCTGCGCTGCTGGACGGGGTGTCGAGATACGGATTGTCATCCCCGACGGATTCGGGGCGCTGCCGCGTGCGGGTGCTGCCGCGGCGGGACGGGCGTTTCGGTTCGGTCATTCGATTACTGCGTGTGATACGTGGGCGACTGGCCGACGGGACTCGCCCGCCGAACAGGGCATGGCCCGGACGAAGCCGGCCAGTGGCGGTCTGCCAGTGGCGGTCATGCGTCAGAGCCGACAGGACGGACACCCGGGAGGGTGTGATCGCGCCATGGATGGCCCAAAGCCGCCATGGTCGCTGGAAATGCAGGGTGTTCTGGACGGGGTAGGTCGTGCCGTCGCAAGCAACGGAGTGGCGGAAGGCCAATCCGGATACTGCCAGGGTGGAGGCCTTGCGCCTCCCATCTCTCGAAATGGACTGCACGGCCTCACCGTGCCAGCCTCACCATGACGGTTTTGCCGTATTTGGCAATCCGTTCGGGGCCGTGCCTCAGCGCATCAATGAACTGGGCGCCGTGGCGTTGCGGACTTCGAGGTGCAACGTGATGCGTTCCTGATACCTTGAGTATTGCGAGCCCGGGGCAATCGCGCAACCCTGCCCCATGACCTCTTGAGGACGGTCACGGGACCGGCTTGGTCACGGTCACGGGGGGCCTGAGGGAGTCAACGGCCGACGCCGAAGGGCCGGGGCCGCTGTCTATCCTCCCTCCATGACCTAGCTTTGGGTCATGATTGCTCCCATCAAGGATATCCCTGCCGCGCTGGCCGAAGCGGTTGACGCCTACGAAGCCTCCGGCAACGTCGGGGCGCTCATGGAACGGCTGCATCATCTTCGCGACGGTGCCATGCCGGACGCGCTGGTCTCCGCCGCGGAACCCTGGCTGCACATGCCGGAAGTGGCCGGTCCGTTGTACGAGACGGTGGTTGACGCACAGCCGACGAACGCCCGCGCGCTGGTCATCCTGGCCAACGCCTACTGGCTGAGCGGACGGGGCCCCGAGCAGGTAGGGGAACTCGCGAACCGTGCGCTGACCATCGATCCCACGAATCGGGGAGCCTGGCACCTCTGGGCGCTCACCGAATCCAACCAGCGCGATCGGACCATCCGCTGGCTACAGGTCACCCAGCGCTTCCCCGACGACCTGCTGGCCAAGGCAGCACTCGCCGACAATGCGGCCTCTCTTGCCGCCAGCGAGCATGATCGGGAAGCCCTCGCCATGGCCATAGCGGCCTACGAGGAACTCTGGGCCAACTCTCCCACCGAACAGCAGCGTGCCGCCCTGGAAACCGCGCTCACCACGCTGCGGAACTACACGTTTTGAGCGACACGCCACGCGATCCGGAGCGATCGATGACCAACGCCGCAGGCGGGCCTCCCCATGCCCACGGTGGCGAGGAAAGCGCCACCCTAGCCGAATTCCGTCAGTTCCGGGAGCGCATGAACACGCGCATTCTGGGCGAAAACAATCTGGTGATCAATCGCTTCTTCAATCTCGACGGACGGGCATACGAAGGCGGCGCGCTCGACGTCAGGACCAAGGAGCTGTTGGGGCTGGTCGCTTCGCTCGTGCTGCGCTGCGATGATTGCATCACGTATCACATCGTACGCTGCGGGGAAGAAGGGGCCACACGCGACGAAGTATTCGAAACCATGAGCATCGGTCTTCTCGTTGGTGGCAGTATCGTGATTCCGCATCTCCGCCGGGCGGTCGATCGCTGGGATGAAGTGGAGCGCATGCGCGGCTGAGCCAGGCGCCGTGCCTCCTTCCTAGGGTCGCGCGATGGTCTTCGGATCACCATCCGAGATGAATCGTGCCATCGGCCCGGGTGTGTCGAGCAGGTCGAGGGTTGTGGACAGCTTCGTGCCGCCCTGCAAGGGTACCCGCGGGAGTGACTTCGGGTTGAACTGCGGATCGAAGGGACTGCGCGCCGGCCCGCCCGCCACCTGAAAGACGGCTTCATGACGGTAGGTCACGGTTCGCTTCGATCGGGGATCGTACCAGGAACCAGACAGAGTGAGTGCCCGGTTCTTCGGCCAGAGCCCGTAGGGCAGCGCCATGCCACGCACCCGATAGCCCGGCACAGCAGAATCGATGGCCATTGCACCACGTGCAAACTGCTCCTGGACCACCGCGTCGGAATACTTGTTCAGCTTGGCATGCCAGAGGGTGTGGTTGCACAGCTCGAAGCCCTGCTGCACAAGGAATTGCACCTTCCGGAATCGCCACGCCGACTGCTGCCCGTCAATGCCCTTCTCACCAAAGAAGGCATGACCTGCAGCGGCGGCAGGCAGCATGCAGAAGAGTCCCTTCGGCTTCCACGACGGATGGGTGCGAATGAACTCCAGGAGAATGCCCACGGCACTCGTTGGATCCACCACGAGTTGGCCGTTCTTCTCGACGTAACGGAACTGGCTGGGCGATGCGTCGTCGAAGGTGAAGAGTACCGGTGTCTTGCCGCGGGGCAGCGACAGCGTTCGGTCAAGGATCTCCGAGAGGTTCACCGGCTGGTAGTCGCGTCGGTATAGCTCCTCGAGTTCTGCGAGAAACCGCTCCCGCGACACCTTGTAGGTCCCATCCGCGTCCACCACCTGATGCCACTCGAGAATGGGGAAACGCCCCATTTCATTTGGCGGCCGAGGACCGGTGGTAGATGCCTTCGCGGCCGGCGGCTGCACGGCTCCGGCTGACGCGCTGAGCGGAACCCTGGCACTTTCCGGGACGGTGCCACGTAGGAATGGGGTGGCTGTCCACGACGGATCGGCTCCTGCCGGACGAACCAGGGGTTGACCCGTCTGCGGGGGCGCGGCTCCAGCCATCAGACCGGTCAGCACGGCTCCACAGAGCAGACGAGGGAGTCTCCCTGCGTGGCTGCGGGTGTTGCGATGTTGCAGCGATGTGCCGCTGCAGAAGGACTCGGAATTGGTGTGCGGAAGCGCCATCGAACCGAAGAACTCTTACCAGGGTGCAACCAGAACCACGATGGCTGTGCAACCTAACGGATCGCCTGCCGGGAACGTGACACCAGAGCCTCTCGAGCAACCGCGGCGCCAGCCCTTCAGATGGTGGCGCAAGAGTCGCCTCACGGGCCGCCTCTTCGTCTGGGGTACGGCAGGTGTTATCGCGGGTCTGCTGGTGTTCGGCACCTGGTGGAGCAGTTGTGGATGGCAGGGCTGTCCCACGCCAACGCAACTGCGCGCATGGCGGCCTACAGAAGGTGGAACCCTGTTCGCTCGCGATGGTGCCGTCGTGAGCGCGCTCTCGACCGTCCGTCGCGTGAATGTTCCGCTCACCCGCGTTCCCGAGCAGGTGCAGGCCGCATTCATTGCGGTGGAGGACCGGAGATTTCGCGCACACAAGGGCGTCGACTGGCAGGGTGTCGTACGTGCTGGGTTCAGCAATCTGCGCGCCGGCGCGGTGCGCGAGGGTGCCAGTACCATCACCATGCAGCTCGCTCGCAATGTCTTCCTCGGCAATCGTGCCACCGAACGCAGTTGGGGACGCAAGCTGCTCGAGTGGCGCTATGCACGGCTGCTCGAAGGCGCGCTGACGAAGGACGAGATACTTGAGCGCTATCTCAACGCCATCTACCTCGGCAACGGCGTCTACGGCGTGGAAGCCGCGAGTCGTGATCTTTTCGGCAAAGCGGTGGGTGATCTGACCCTGGCGGAAGCCGCATTGCTGGCCGGTCTGCCCAAGGCTCCATCCAGCTACTCCCCGCGCAACAACTTCAAGAAGGCATTGAGCCGTCGGGCCGTGGTCCTCGAGGTCCTCGAGCGTGAGCACGTCGCGACCGCGGCGGCCCTCGCGGCGGCGCGCCGAGCGCCGCTTCCCCTCGCACGTCGCGCATTCTCCCTCACGCGCACCGTGGATTCGTGGGCGGTGGAAACGGTGCGCCTGACACTCGATTCGCTGCGAACGGCAGGGGTCATTCCGCGGGCGCTCAACGACGGGCAACTCCGGGTATGGAGCACTATCGATCGGAGGGCGCAACGCAGCGCTGAACGCGTGGTCGCCGCCGGTGCCGCGCAAATCGATGCGGAGCGTGGGCGCGCTGGTGCGTTCCCCAGCAATGCGGATGACCGGACCCAGGGTGCACTGGTTGCTCTCGATCCGACGACGGGGGCGATACGCGCCATCGTTGGCGGTCGGCGCCTCGAACGCAAGGGCTTCAATCGGGCGCTGCGCGCACGTCGCCAGGCGGGCTCAACCTTCAAACCGTTCGTGTACGCCGTCGCCCTGAGACACGGATACACCCCCGCCAGCATGGTGGAGGACGAACCCGTGGAGATCAGCGTGGGACGTGATACGTGGCGTCCGTCCAATTACGGCGACAACTATGCCGGTCGCATCACGCTGCGCGACGCGCTGGCCCGATCAGCCAACGCCGCCACTGTGCGGGTGAGTCACGACGTGGGCGTGCCGGCCATCGCCGCGCTCGCGCATGCGCAGGGCATTGCGAGCGCGCTCCCGTTGGTACCGGCACTGGCGCTCGGTGCCGCCGCGGTCACACCACTCGAGCTCACGACGGCCTATGGCGTCTTCGCGAATGGCGGCACGCGTCGAGCGCCGTACCTTGTCGAACGCGTGGAGGATCAGTTCGGCCGCGTGCTCTGGACTCGAACGGCGGCGGCAGGAACCCGCGTGCTTGACCCCCAGGACGCCTTCCTCGTGACATCGCTGCTGCAGAGCGTCGTCGATCACGGAACGGGGCGTGCGATCCGTGAGTACGGCATTCGGGGACCTGTTGCAGGGAAAACCGGCACCACGAATGACGGAGCCGATGTCTGGTTTGTTGGCTATACGCCCACCCTCGTGACCAGCGTCTGGTTCGGCGCCGATACGCCGCAGCCACTGGGATGGAACGCCTCCGGCGGACGATTGGCCGCACCGGCCTGGGCACGTTTTCTGCGCGACGGATGGCACAGTCCCGAGCAGGATAGCGCGTGGCGCCCTCCCGCAGGGGTCGAATCACGCCAGATCGATATCGGTACGGGAAAACTGGCCAGCGAATGGTGCGGTCCATCGCGGCGCGAATACTTCCGTACGGGTACGCAGCCCACGGGCTCGTGCGAACCGGAGATGCGCTTCGTGATGGACGAGGACGACTGGCTGGAGGAGCAGGACCATCGGCGATTTGATAGTAAGCAGGTCGACGACGTGTTGGATCTGTTGCTGGAAGCGACGCGCTCCCGCGATCCATTGGGCCACATCACCGACGAGGTCAAGCGGGAAGTGCTCCGAGCCGTGGAGCGGGAACGGGAGCGGGAACGAAATCGCCGTGAACGTCGTGAGCGTCGTGAATCAAGCGGCGCCAGTGGTGGGTCCACCAACGGTGGCCCCAGGAGAAACGTTTCGCCGGGTTGAGGCAGCTTCCGCGGCCCCCGCGCCCCCGCCTCGAGTCGACCGGCTACGCGGCGAGAGGCGGGGACACTGGTGAGCACAATCACCCGCCGATCAATCCGAGCCAGTCCCGTGTTGTGCCAGTGTAACCCGGGAAGAGCTGCGCCAGCTTGTCCGCCCCGAGATGTTTCGCCGTCACTTCGGAGAACACGGCGCGGAAATCCGTGGTGAGGGCCAGGTCGCGGCCTTCGTAGAGCTGTTCACGCGCCAGCCCTGGCCATTGCCCGAACACCTTGCGAGAGGCACGCAGGTTGCCGCCGATGACGAACATCGCGCCCGCATGTCCGTGGTCTGTTCCTCCGGTGCCGTTCTGTCGTACGGTACGTCCGAACTCGGAGCAGGTCAGGATCACTACGTCTTCCATCCGATCGCCAAGATCCGTCACCAGCGCTGCGATGGAATCGGAGAAATCCGAAAGACGATTCGCGAGCTGACCCTGTGCACCGCCTTGATTTACGTGCGTATCCCAGCCGCCGACGTCGGCGAAGGCGACTTCGAGGCCAACGCCGGCCTTGATGAGCTGCGCGATCTGGAGCAGGCGCTGTCCGAACTGGGAGCGTGGGTAACGCGCATCCGCACTGGGACGGTACTGGAGCGGATTGGCGGTGCGCAGCACCTTCAGCGCCTCGAACATCTCACTGCCGCTCCCGTGAATGAGATCGGCAGATCCGGTGCGATACAAGGCTTCAAGGCGGCGCTCTGCATCCCCACCGGCGCTCCGGATGGAGAAGTCGCCAATCGAGCTCATGGCAACAACCGGCGAGGCCCCTTCGAGAATTCGTGGGGTTTGGGCTGTCATGGCCACAGCGCGGAACGGGGGCGCTGCACTACTGGCGCGACCATCCCCACGGGTCGCCCCGCCACTTTCCTGCGGTGTACAGGCCTGGCACGTCCCCTCGACGGCGAGCAACCGGTTCAGCCAGCCATCCGGCGTGCCTTTGCGATCGGGAGTGCCCGTTTCCATGTAGTCCTGCGCATCGAAGTGCGAGCGCGTCGCACTCGGACTTCCAACGGCATGGATGGGCGCGAGCAGTCCCCGATCCCAGAGCGGTTTGAACGAAGACAGCGATGGATGCAGACCGAAGAATCCATCCAGATCAATGGTGCCCTGAGGGCCGTTGCTGCGTGCCGGGCTCGCGATGGCGAGTTGCGGGCGGGCGGCATAGTAATCGCGGTCCCCGAACGGCACGAGCACGTTGAGCGCATCTGCGGCACCGCGCTGGAAGAGCACGATCAGCGTCTTGCCACGTGCAGCGCGGGGAAGCTCCATCGCCAGCGCGGTGCGTCGGAGAAAACTCGGGCTCAGACCGAGGGTGACGAGCGCCAGGGCGCCGTTCTTGAGAAATATACGTCTGTCCATGACTTCCTCAGCGACGTTGAAATTCAGGTGCACCCAGGGCGAGACCCACGATCTGCGCGAATCCGGTCAGCGGTGCGGTGCGTCCCGCAGCGGCACCCCGCGCGCTCCCTCCTCTGCGACTGCCGACTTCAGGGGAACCGCTCTTCCTGGGCCCACGTGTCTGTGGTTCAGCAGGTGACATCGCATTCGCGGTCATCGGGTCCGCTGAGAGCATCAAGGCGGTGTCCGCCTCGCTCCTCCGTTGGTTGAGGAAGGGGTTTGTCCCCGACAGCAGCACCGCGCGCGTATCGGGCGAAGCCGCTCCCCCGAGCAGTTCCCGGATCACGCCATCCACCTGTTGATCCCGCGGCAATGGCTCCAGCGTCCGTGCGGCCGGCCACGCCCTCAGGGTGATGCCAGGCACACCGCCTCCAGCGGCCGAGAGTCCGAAGTTGATGCGACTGAGAATCGCGCCGGTATTCATCCACGCATCGCCGGTTTCGGGGTAGCCGTTCGGTGCCTGGTGGCCATAGATCGGCTGACCGAGCCGACTCACGATCAGTGCGGTGCGCGGTGTGGGGTCCGGTGCTGCATCCATTGCCCGCACGGTGCTCACCACAAGCTCAAAGGGGGATTTCACCTTGGCGCGATAGGCCGCTGCACTGAAGAACTCCGGGCTCGTGACGATGGTGCGTACCACGGCACGGATGTCGCCCTCGGTTGCGCGGAAGGTTTCGGCCGCGCGCTCGACCAGGGCCGCTGGCGGCGTGTCGCTCACAAAACGGCGCGCGAGCTTGGTCGCGATGAAGGTGGCGGTCTTCGGGCTCCGCGCGAGCAGATCCAGGACCGCTTCGCCCTCCTCGATCCCGCGGCCCGCTGGGAACCGCTGGCCGAGAATCGTCTTGGCGCCGGCATCATGCATTTCCGGTTTGAACACGAAGGTGCCGCCCTGCGCTCCGCGATCCAGCGTCCAGCCGGTGAGTGCCCTCGCGACTTCGATGACATCCTGCTGCGTGTAGCCGCCATCCACGCCGAGCGTGTGCAGTTCCATGAGCTCGCGGGCGTAGTTCTCGTTGAGACCGCGGCGCACCTGCGCGACCGACGGAGGGGCTGGGGGTGGGGGTAGCCGCCGCGCGTTTGGTGTCGTTGTTCCTGTCGGTCTGCGCGGAGTGGGCCGGTTCCCTGCTCCCGTGCGCGCCGTGGCACGGCTTCTCCCGCGATTCCTGGCGTTCTCAGCTTCCAGCACCGGACGGCCACTATCCGCGGCGCTGCGCCAGTTGTCGAGGTAGTAGATCATGGCTTCGCTATGCGCGACGGCGCCCAGGAGGTCGCGGAACTTGCCGAGGACATGGGGGCGGATGACCTGTGCATCGTACTCCGGGAGGTAGTACCGCACCCGGTCCTTGCCTGAGAAGACGTTGAAGTGGTTTTCCCAGAAGTCCACCATGACCTCCTCGAGCTGGCGCTCACTGAGCGCAGCGCGCGCGACGCGGCTGGACGTGAGCTCCGAGAGGGGGAGCGTGGCAAGCCGAGCCTGCTCTCGCACGCGAGCGGAGTCTTCTGCCGTCACCCGCTCCCCGCGGCGCTCCTTCTCCCGCTGGATCTGTGCGAGCGCCTGCTTGGGGGGCGGATAATCGGCGTACAGTTCCTCGCTGGATTTGTTCAGGGTCTTGTACTGCGCCAGAAACGATGTCACCGCCGTGTCGCGGATGCGTTCCGGGTGCAGCTGCTGTTCAATCCAGCGATCCACTCCCATGCTGCGGACCGTCGCCACATCCCCCGGCCTCGGACCAAATGCGAGGCGATTGAGTACCTGCTGGACCTGTTGATCGGCGGTTTGCTCGCGAGCGGCCAGCGCGGTGGCACTGGGAGGCTGATAGGTAGCATCCGCGGAGGCGACGGCACCGGCCGCACCGTCAGGGACGGGGTTGTGTGAGCCACTCGATGCGCAGGCGAACACCCAGGGCAGGGCCAGGAATGGCAGCGACCTCGCTGAGGGGAAACGTCGGTATCGGCGCACATCGGCCGCGACGGCGACCGTGTTGAGGTAGGCGATGGGGTATTCGATGGTGTATGCTTCCGTGTCTCGCGTGGCGAGAGCCCGTTGGTTCTGGTGCACGGCCGGCTCCTGTAGGGTCTTTCGGATTGGACGCGATGCGCCTTGTCCCGTTAATCCACCCTTCTGCCGTCGCTTCCTCCCATACTCCATGTCTGCCTCACGCCGGTTCTCCTCGCCCGGAGCCTTGCTCGACGCGGCGTTCACGACGGGGACACTCACGACCATCGCCACCGGTGGCGCGTTGCTTGGTCTGGGTTGGCGTGAGGGAGAGTCGGGACGAGTGTTTCGTCTCGCCGGGCGTGCATTGCTGGAGCGTCTGGGGTTCTCGTCCATCGCCGCGCCGCTGTCTTCCGTGGCCCTCGGATACCTGCATCATCTCACGATCGCCACGCTCTGGGGCGTGTTGCTCGCGTTGCTCGTCCTCCCCTGGCGGGGGGGCTCACGAATCCTCGCGGCGGTTGCTGTTGGGATGGGATATGTGGCCTTGGCCACGACTGTGGTGCCGGCGCCGTTGCGTATCGGCTACGGTGTGACGGGAAACCTGGCTGCTGCGGTTCCTATCGGGACAGCGCTGGTCGTGGCATTGCTTGGTGGAGCGTGGCTTTCACCCGGCGAGCCCGGTCACTGACGCGATCCGGGGGTGGTGCCGCGCAATCTTGGTGACCTCAATCACCAACAGCATCAGACCCTGACGCGTTTGCCTCATGAGTGACATGGGTCGCATACGGCCTCGCTGCTGGCATCGCCCATGCGGTGTGAGAAGCGGTGTGTATGCGGCACCCCCGCATTCGCTGCGGGTATCTGAGTGCAGCTCGAGCGGTTGTACGAGTTGCTGATCCTCCCGTGGGGCGTCTTCAGAGACGTGGACGGCGCACGTGACACAGGCGGTCCCCGGGCATGCTCAACCTGAACCCAGGAGGGAGAACATGGACGTCCTCGTTCGACTTGAGGCTCGTCCGAGCGATTCGCCGGTACTCGCGCACGTGAACTCCATTCCCGTGCTTCCGTTCGGTACGCGCTCACGGCGGGAAGTCGTGACGCTCTACGGCGAGGCAGACGCCAAGGCGTTGGCACTGGCGTTGGCGGCCACCGTGGAGAGTGAGCGACTGGAAGCCGTGCAGGTGGGGGTCGTGCGACACCTCGGTGTGTGGCCTGACCGCGGTGCGGTCGGTGACTCGGCGTGGCGGGATGACGCGACGGGGCGCCTGGTTACACAGGATCTCGATATTCCCCTGCCGACGCTCGAAGCCCGTGCGGATGAGTTGCTCGGTGCCTGCGGACCGACCCTGCGTCGGGTGGCGGCTGGTCTGGCGATGCCGGATTGGCCCGAGGGAACCGAACGTGCCCTGAGCTTTTCGTTGATGTCCGCCACGGCGGCCAGCGGCGGTGCCGGCGGTGTGTTCGACGACGACGCCAAGGTGGAGAACTGGCTCGACTCGATTCGCGAGGCCGATGCCTTCACCTACGATGTGGAGGGTGACTGATCAGACTCTGATTTGTCAGCATTGTCAGAAGACGGAACGGGGCGGGCAGGCGCAGAGCGCTTGCCCGCCCCTTCTTTTGTCCCGCTGTCCCGCAACCGGTCGTCGAACACCGGTCCCCGAGCACCGGTCTTCGAGCACCGAGCCTCCTGCGCCACCGCCGTGCCATCGTCGGTTCCCCGACCACCTTGTACGGCTGACCTCGCTTGCCCAGCCTCGGCCCTGGCCGCAGGCTAGGCATGGCCCCCCGAGTGGGCCCACGACCCCCACTTCGGGGGGCCGCGACGTCCGACCCCAGCGGAGTCCCCCGTCCCCAGGGAGGCCCGCGTAACCCGTCTACCGAACACCGGCGAGACGTGGAGGGACGATGCGCGAGTATGACAGCGCCGGCATCAGAAATATCGCCGTGATCGGCCACGGCGGCAGCGGCAAGACGAGCCTGGTTGACGCCCTGTGCTTTGCCGCAGGCTCCACCAAGCGCCACGGCTCAGTGCGCGACGGCACCGCACTCACCGATCACCTGCCCGAGGAAACTGAACGCGGCTACTCCATCAGCCTTGGGTGCGCGTACGCGGAATGGATGGACAGCAAGATCAATTTCATTGACACGCCCGGATCACTGGATTTTCAGGGCGACGCCATTGCGGGAGTGGCTGCTGCCGACGGCGCACTCTGCGTGATCAGTGGCATCAGCGGCGTGGAAGTCGGCACCGAACGCATGTTCCGCGTGGCGATGGCCAGGCAGGACCCGGTGCTCTTCGCCGTGTCGATGATGGATAAGGAGCACGCGAACTTCGATCGGATCTATGAGCAGATCAAGGAGCGGTTGTCGGCGAAGGTGATCCCGGTGGAAGTGCCCTGTGGCGAGGGTGTGGATTTCCGCGGCGTGATCAATCTCTTCACGCAGCGCGCCTACATGTACACCAGTGGGACCAAGGGCGAGTATGTGGAGCAGGACATCCCGCCCGAGTATCAGGAGCGGTACACGAAGTATCGGCAGGAGTTGATCGAAGCCATCAGCGCCACCGACGATGCCTTGCTCGAGCGCTATCTCGAAGGGCAGGAAATCGCGCGCGACGATGCCATCCACGGAATGAAGGAAGCCATGGCTCGTCTCGATCTCTTTCCCCTGTTCTGCGTCTCGTCCGAGAACATGATCGGCATGCGGGCCCTGCTGACGGAGCTGGTGCAACTCATGCCCAATGCCTGGGAAATGGAGGAAATCCATGCCCTCACAGGCGCCGAAGGCCAGGAGACGGTGCTGCTGCACGCGAAAGACGAGGGGCCCTTCGCGGCACTGGTGTTCAAGACCCTGTCCGAACCACACGTGGGCGATGTGAGCTATTTCCGGGTGCTCTCGGGACGGGTCAGCAGCGGACAGGAGGTCTTCAATGCCACGCGCGACGGCGTGGAGAAGCTTGGCCATCTGGCCGTCTCCGCCGGCCGCGAGCGCCCCGAGGTCGCCGTGTTGCATGCCGGCGATATCGGATGCGTTACCAAACTTCGCAACACGCACACGAACGACACGCTCTCTACCCGGGAACATCCTATCCGGCTGCCCGCCATCGAGTTCCCCGAGAGCGTCGTGCACTTCGCCGTCCGTGCGGCGACCCGCGGCGAGGAAGACAAACTGCAGCAGGGTCTGCATCGCCTGCACGACGAAGACCCCACGCTCACCGTACACTACAATCCCGAAACCCATGAGACCATCGTGGGCGGTATGGGTGAGCGGCATCTCGATGTGGCGATGGCTGTGCTGAAGCGCAAGTTCGGCGTGCAGACAGAATTGGCGAAGCCGCGAATCGCCTATCGCGAGACCATCACCGCGAAGGCCGAGGGGCAAGGGCGGCACAAGAAACAGAGCGGCGGACGCGGTCAGTTTGGCGACTGCTGGATCCGCATGAGCCCCATGCCGCGCGGTGAAGGCTATGTGTTCGAGGATCGCATTGTCGGGGGAGTGATCCCGTCCAAGTACACGCCAGCGGTGGATCGCGGCGTGCAGGAAGCGTCAGCCCGTGGTGTGCTGGCGGGGTTTCCACTCGTGGACTTCCGTGTCGAGCTGTACGATGGCTCGACGCATTCAGTGGACTCCAACGAGATGTCCTTCAAGATGGCGGGCATCCTGGCGTTCAAGACCGTGGCCGCGAAATGCCGACCGGTGATCCTCGAGCCGCTCGATCTCCTGGAGATCACCGTACGTGATGCGTGGCTCGGCGATGTCCTCGGCGATCTGTCCAGTCGAAGGGGACAGATTCTGGGCACCAGTGGGGAGAGCGATCGCACCACCGTGCGGGCCATTGTTCCGCAGGCCGAGCTGCATCTGTACGCGACGCAGCTGTTCTCGCTGTCGCACGGCGATGCCCGCCTCTCGCGTCGCTTCAGTGGCTATGAAACCGTGCCGCACGATGCCGCGCAGAAAGTCATCAATGATCATGCCCGTGAGCAGGAGGCTGCCGACGCGTAGTGGTACCGCGGTATGCGACGATGCCGTGAGTGGTGCGGGCCAGGGATCATGCCGACCGGCTTCCGCCGACAGGCCTCCACCAGGCGATCTCTACCCAACGCCCCATGGGCGACGGCCCGCGTCCGGGATGTCTTGCTCCCGACGCGGGCCGTTGGTGAATGGCGTGGGCCGCTCCGTGGGTCTCAGACCTTGTGATAGGTGAGCCGAGCCGCCTCACGATGATCGCTGGCCTCGTAGATCTCGAAATCACTGAAGAACGCCGGGACCTCCGTCACCATCGTCCGCAACACCGCAACTGCCAGACGACGAATTTCGAGCTCTGCCCCTTCACCACAGCGCAGTTCGAGCATGGTGCGCCAGGCCCGCGCGTTCGCGGTCACGACGATCTTGGTTTCGGTGCTGTTGGGGAGCACCCCACGGGCCGCTTCACGGGCCATCTTCCGGCGATGCACCTTGTCATCGACCCAGGCGTAGCGCGTCATGAGGGACTCCACCAGGGCGATGTAGCTCTCGAGCGCTGAGGTCACCTGGGCCCGCCAGGCCACTTCCAGTGGAGCATCACCGATGATTGCCGGTGGCATCACGAACTGCGCGGCACTTTCATCGACGTAGCGCTGTGAGAGCTGCGAGTAGGCAAAGCCGGCCCGATGCCGCACGAGTTCGTGCGTCAGTGAGCGGCTGACGCCTTCGAGCAGCAGTGAGTACGTCGCATGCTCGAGGACACTCCCATGGCCCTGCTTCTTGATGTTCTCGAGATAGTCACGTGTGGATCGCCCGGCGGGATTGCGCTGGCTCATGTAGCAGAGTCGGCCGGCGAATTCGGCCAGTCGCTCACCGTCGGTCGAGTCCCCCATCCACTCGACCGGCAGATGAGCGGGCTCGGTGAAAGACGGTCGGGCGAGCACCGTGATTGTGGGCTCGCGAAGGATGGCAGTGTCGGAGAGCGGCATCGGGAAGTGCGCTGAGGCTGATGGAGGGACCGTATTCGTGCACGGCCATTCAGAACAATTCTAGCCCTTCGCGCCACGACAATAACCCGGACGCCAATGGGAACGGTGGCCGGAAGGTTCAGTCCGCCCCAACCAGGGCCAGCCGGAACCGCTGCCAGCTCCGGCTGCGCTCAACCTCGTCGAGTGCCACGCGTGCCGCTTCCGGCAGCTGGGGGGCCGCGGGGTCGTGGCGGAGCACGCCAATCGGGTCGGCCGTCTCCTGACCGCCTCCGATCTTGCACCCCGGATTCAGCACACCCGATGGATCGGCGGCAGCCTTGATGTGGGTAAACGCTGCAAAAGCTTCGACGCTCCAGATCCGCGGGAGGAGGGGGGCGCGAAGACGCCCATCGCCATGCTCACCCGCCAGCGTACCGCCCAGTCGCGCCGTGAGGTCACACACCGTGTCCAGCAGCCCGTGCACCCGGTCACGCCAGCCGGGAGCTGATGTGTCCACCAGGGGGTTCACATGGGCATGCGCATCGCCGGCATGACCGAAGATCACACCGGTAGTCTCGAACTGCGCGAGCGCTGCCCGGACCCCGCGGACATACTCGGGAAAACGCGCGGGCGGTACACACCCATCCTCGATGAACTGCATCGAGCGAAGCCGCGGGGCAAGCTGCGACAGAATCGGGCTCGCTGCGTGTCGTAGGGCCCACAACGCACGCTCGGCATCGCGGTCCTGGGCCAATTTCACAGATGTAGCGCCATTTTTACGACAGAAATCAGACACTAATGAGCTATTGGATCCACAGGAGTCAGAATCTTCCCCTTCGATCTCAATCAGGAGAACGGCCTCCGCATCCCTGGGAATCCCCGTAGGAGACCCGCGCTCGGCCACGTCCAGAAAGGTGCGATCCAGGAGCTCGCAGGCCGAAGCGCCCGCACTGGAGGCCGCGGCCGCGCACGTGGTAGCTGCCTCCAGTGAGGAAAACGTCGCCATGATCGTGGCGGTCGCCCCCGCGATCGGAATCAGCGCCAGCTCGACCTCCGTGAAAAGCGCCAGCGTTCCCTCGCTACCCACCAGCAGGTCGACCAGGTGACCGCCTTCCTGCAGGGCAGCAGCCACGCCGTAACCCGAGGATTCCTTGCGGACGCCCCTGTGGATCAGGCCTTCGGGATTCCCGTGTGCGCGGATCTGACCGAGCGCCGCTTGCAGGCGCGCGACGGCGGGCACGGTGGGAAGCGGAAGGTTCCGATGCACCCAGGCCGTGGTCCCGTCGTCGAAGACGCAGTGCATCCCGAGCACCCAAGGGCGCATTGCGCCAAACCGCAGGCTGCGGGCACCGGCCGCATTGGTGCCCACCATCCCGCCAATCGTGCAGAAGGCACCACTCGACGGGTCCACCGGAAAACGAAGACCACAGGCGCGCGCTTGCGAATCGACGGCACCTCGCGTGACTCCCGCACCCACCCGGATCCGCCGTCCGGCCACATCCACCGCTCCCGTTTCGGTGAACCGGCTGAGATCGACCACGACCCCGCTGCCGACGGCCCCGGCAGCCATACCGCTGCCGGATCCTCGGGGAATCAGGCCGGCACCCGTCTGCTTGGCCCAGCGCGCCAGAAATCCCGCGTCCTGCGTATCAACCGGAACGGCAACTGCCGACGGGATACAGCGGGCTATTCCCGCCCCTTCGGCATAGAGCGCGCGAGCGATGAGATCCGTGCGGAACGTGCCCCGGAAGCCGTCGGGCCGAGGAAACGGAAACGATGCGTCGGTGGACATAGTGCGGAGGCGAAGGATCTCGTGTCCTCACAGTATGTGGCCACGACTGCAAAGAGGTGAAGTCCGTTCCGCTATCTTTCCTGCCGACGTTCTCCCGCTCCCTCGAACACCCGTATGCCCGACGCGCCGCCCGCTGCCCTTCCCCAAGCCGTTGTCGATGCGATCACGCAGCAGGATGCTGCCCGCTTCTGCGAGGCGATCCTGCCCGCCGTGTCGCGCACCTTTGCCCTGGGCATCTCGGTACTGCCCGGCGATCTCGGGCAGGCCGTGCTCGATGCCTATCTGCTGTGCCGTATCGCGGACACCATCGAGGACGCCCCGGGCATCGTGCCCGAGGTGAAGGCGGCGCTGTTCGATGATTTTCTCGCGGCCTTTGACGACGCGACGGCGCTCGCCCGCCTTACCAGCGGCGTGCAGCCGCTCACGGGCGACCTCGCACATCTAACGCTCACCACACACTGCGCGCTTGTCTTCGAGCACTTCGGCCGCCTGCCGCACAACACGCGCGTCGTCGTGCAACGCTGGGTGACCGAGATGGCGGTTGGCATGCGGAAGTTTGTTCTCCTCTATCCCCAGGGCATCCGCATCCAGAGCCTCGAGGAGTACCGGGAGTACTGCTACTACGTTGCCGGCACGGTGGGCTACATGCTCACGGATCTCTGGCACGAGCATTCCTCGAGTATCGGGACGCAACGCCATGCTCTGCTGCGCGAGCGCTGCCGGGCGTTCGCCGAGGCGTTGCAGACGGTGAACATTCTCAAGGATGTCGCAGTCGATGCAGAGCAGGAGAACGCCGTGTACGTCCCCGAGGAGCTGCTGGAAGCCCATGGCAGCACCCAGAGCCGCATCCTCGCCCCGGAGCTGCTTACCCAGAATCGTGCCGCGCTCGCGCAGCTGATTCAGTTGGCATGGCATGATCTCGAAGAGGCACGCATCTATTTGCTCGATATCCCGCGCCGCGCCGTGGCCATCCGCCTCTTCTGCATCCTGCCCCTGTTGCTTGCCTATGCCACGCTGCGTGATCTCGTGCAGAGTTCCGCGATGCTCCAGCCTGGAGGGTCCGTGAAGATCTCACGGCGTGAAGTGAAGTCCCTGCTGGTCACGGGAGCCATGCTGGCCATGAGCAACAACGGAGTACGCTGGCTCGTGTCCCGCGTGCGGCGACGCCGCTTCGAGGTGTCCTTCGCGTAGGTCCGGCGCTACCAGGTTCCCCCGGCCTTCAACATCCGGTCGAGCAAGGTTGGCGGCTGCTCCAGTCGGCCCTGCTGTGCTTCGTCGAGCAGGAATTCCACCCGGTTCTGCACCCGGGCGAGCAGCGTGCGATATCGCCGGCGTATCGAACGCCAGGTGAGCCAGCTGCCTACCGCAGCCACAGTGGTCAGCAATGCGACGGTGGCCACCGCAGCACTCGGTAGCAGCAACGAGAACACGAATGCGGGAATGGCCACGGCGGCAGCCATCAGGAATAGCAAGACGCTGATTGCAACAGCCGTCGTTCGCTCCGCTCCGCGCGCACGCGAGACCACCGCATCGAAGCGTAGCACCGTCTGTGTGTCGTCGACGGCCGTGGCGGTAACCACCAGCTGATCCACGCGGACGAGATCGAAGCGCCGGCCTCCCAGGCCCATGGAGCGCATGAAGTTTCCGAATGGATCGCGACGCGGTTCGAGAATCAGCCGCTCACCGGTGCGGCGGACGGGGACCATGAGCTCGAGGCGTGGCAGGGCCGTCTCCAGATGACTCAGCAGCACTGATGGCTTGCCGGACACGGTGCGCTGCGCACTCACGATCGAGGTGCCCAGGGACGTGAGCAGCGGTCCCGATTCGGGTTCGGCAAGCACGACCTGAGCGCGCTCCTCGGCAATGGCCTGGCGCACGTGCTGCACATCCAGGCCCACTTCCTTGGCAATCTCGAGAAGGCGGGCCTCGCTGATGGTCTCGCCGGATTCACTCATGGTCGTCTGCAACTCCGCCGCGCGAGCGAGGACGCGCTCGAGCGCGGTTCTCGGCAACTCACTCATGGTCGTCAGATTCCTCCAAGCACAATGTCTATCTGCCGACGCAACGCATCCCGCATGACCGATGAAAGCGGGAAAGCGCGCTCGAACGCAGTCGATAGCGCAGCGTCGTCGGCGGTGGAGGTGGCCTGGGAATGGTTGGGGGATCGGTGGGTGGCAGAGCCGCCTGCGCCGACGCCTGCGCTTCCGTCTGCGCCGATCTGCGCGAGGTAGTATCGCTGGTATCCATGGAGCAGCTCGGGTGCGACGCGGCCCAGCAGCATCGCACCGCCGATCACCTGGGCCGACGCCACTGCCCGGTCGGCCAGTCCCGCTCGCTGCTCAGCCGGGGTGACATTGTCAGCCACGACCGGGCCCACGATGGTACCCGTCACTTCGTGGGCAAACACATAGAGAGCCTCAACGGCATCCTCCGCTCGTTCGGGAAACGGGACGGCCAGCATCGTCCGCTGCGTGGGCCCCGGGCCCGTCCGTCCTTCACCACCAAGGGGTAATGACAACAGCAGGTCTCCCTGGCGCTGTCCGGAATTGTTGAGAAAGCGCTCGAACCGCGCGCGGTACTGTTGCTGCCACAGGCTGTCGACGGCGCTGACGACTGCCTGACGTGCCCGAAAGATGCGCTGATACTCGCTGTCGAAGAACCGCAGCGCTTCGTCCTGCACTGAAGCGTTGAAGAGCCGTAACCATTCCCGATCGGCGGGAGTACGGAAGATCGCAGCCCAGGGGGTCATCCGACGCGCAGTTGCCGCGTCCGATGCGCGTCGAGCGTCGCCGTCAAATGCCAGGAATCTATCGATGCTGGCGCGCAGATCCGCCAACGAGGCATAGTCGAACGCAAGGAACTGCGCCTGCAGATAGTTGCCACGCTGAAGCCCTCGGGTCAGCGATTCCCGATTCCCGTCGAGCGCCGTCAGAACGTTCCGCCCGTTCTTCACCACTTGGACGGAATCCCGATATCCGCGGCGAAACAGCGGCACAACGCTACCCGTGTCCACGCTGAGCATGGCAAAGGCATGTAGCCAGAGATCCACATGGGGCAGGGTGCGCACAGGCCACCCGACCTGGGCTACCGGGTGTGATGACGGTTGCGCACTCAGGCGTCCACTCCCTCCTGGAAGCGGTGCGGCCACCATGGCACCGATGAGGCTCCCAGCGAAGGCGCCAACGAAAATCGATCCCCCACGTGGCCACTCGACCCCGATGGAGCTGCGTGCAGATCCGGACATGGTCTCAATACACGCAAGGCCGGTCTGCGGATTCAACCCACGACCGGCCTCGTGATGTCCGGATCGCCCAGGGGGCGATTCAGTTTCCGCGACCGCAGGTCACACAGTAGCGCCAGGCGGCTTCGAGCTCCGTGCTGCACGCCTGACAATGCCGCTTTGTGAGATCCATGCCGCAATGCGGGCAATAAGTGACCGTCCGCCCGACAGGGAGCCGGCAATCGCAGAAGCGGCAATGCGCGTGTGCGGCGCGGCTCCCCCTGGCGGGGGTGACCCGCTGCACAATGCCGACGCTACCGCTCCGTGCTCCACCGGCTGTGCTGCGGGGGCTGTGTGCGGTGTCCTGTGCCGGCGCCGGAAACACATCCAGTGCGGGAGTTGACCCTATGGCGCCGGCGCCTGGACTACTGCGAGGGTTGGCTCGGTGGGCGCGGCTGGCCCCTGTGGCGCTGCCACCGCTCGCATCCGCTCCCGAGAGATCACCCAGGTGCAGGGAGGTCGTCGCCCACTCGCCGACAAGGGCCAGGGTCGGCGACGGGGAGGCAAGGGCCTGGCGGCTCGCTTCCTGGAGATCCTGGTCGGTCTGCAGATATCCACGCTCGCCGGCAACGAGACGCAGCAGTGTCGTCTCAAATGCATCAGGGCCACTGTCGGCCATCTCCCGCCGCACCTCCCGATAGGGCAGGAGACGTTCTTCGAGATCGGCCAGCGTGAATCCCTGGGTCAACAGGTACGGAAACTGCGTCCGCACCGTGCGGGAGAGACGAAAGGCCAGGCGATCGAGGTCGTCGAGGGAGCGGGCGACCACGCTCACTTCGTCTCGCCCTTACCGTAGCGTGCGTCCACGTCATTGCCCAAGCGCTCTCGCGTTTCGCCACCAATGTGCTCGACGAGGCGTTCCGCCACGTTCTTGTCGTGCTGCTGGGCGTCCTTCCAGCCATAGCCGTAGCCAATGGCAACGCCAATCGCGAGAATGAAGAGGAGCTTGAACATAGGCGTCGGGGGTGGAACCGACGCGGGTGCGCCGGTCAGCTACTGTTCCAGACGCGAGACGGGAAGTGGGGGTAACGCGGGTGCGGGTACGAACTGTTCCGCACTGGGAAACGCCGAAAGCGGCCTGGCGTGCTTGCCCCGCGCCAGCTGCTCGGCCCACCAGGTGTCGAACTGCGAGGCGATCAGTCCGTTCGAGTGGTCCTGACTCGTGGCCGCCCGGATCGCCAGATGGTTGGCGTATTCATTCTGAGGATGACCGGCATGCCCCTTCACCCAGGCCCATTGTGTCTGGTGTGGAGCGATCGCGGCGACAGCCTGCTGCCATAGCTCCACGTTCTCGACCGCACCGTCCTTCCGACGCCAACCGCGTGCCATCCAGCCACGGACCCAGCTCGACATGCCATCGACGATGTAGCGCGAATCCGTGGTGAAAAGCACCGACAAGCGATTGCCTTTGCGAGACATCGCCTGGAACGTGTCGATCACTGACCGTAGCGCCATGCGGTTGTTGGTGGTGTCGGGTTCCGATGCCCAGAGATCGAACTTGGAAATGGTCCCATCGGTCTTCCGGAATTCGATGAGGGCGCCGAGCCCACCCGGCGTGTCGCCGCTCCGCCCATTGCCCAGACACGATTCGTCGGCGTATACCGCCACCAGGGGGTACTTCGCGCTCACCGCACCCGCTCGAGCGCATCGAGTTCATCGAGAACCAGTTCCAACCGATGCCCTGTGCTCGGATGCCGGGCTACGATGACTTCGCGTCCGTGCTCGATGCGCAGACGCTCCGGAATCACGACGTATTCGGTACCCCGTCGCATGATGATCAGGCGAGTCCCATCGACGATGGCGCGTTCGAGTTGATCGTACTGGGTTGTGGAGAGCTGCATCGCCGGAAGTTAACGGGCTGCCCTGCGAGGGACGGCGTCTCGTTTCACCACCGCCGTCATGCAGGCGGAGGGGGCGTCCTAGGATCCCCAGGTTGCACAGATCTGCTCGAGGACGAGAGCGGCCTGCTCGATCTGGGAAATCTCCACCCACTCCGTGTGGGAGTGCGCGCGGGCGATGTCTCCGGGCCCGAAACACAGCGCCGGGATGCCCGCGTCCGCAAAGAGCGCGGCGTCGGTCCAGCAAGACAGACCGGCAATCGTCCCCGGCAATCCGTGGGACAGTGCGGCTGCCGTCACGGCCTGCACCAGCGGTGCGTCAGTGGCGAGATCGAGCGCCGGCTGCTCATAGACGAGCGTCGCTCGCGCGTGGAAGTCTTCCCTCATGGCTTCGAGGGTTCGAATTTCTGCTCTCACCTCTGCAAGCACTTGCGCGCCGGTCTCGCCCGGTAGGG
>CAZPJX010000027.1:0-7634 GCA_964586985.1 uncultured Gemmatimonas sp.
CGTGTGCAGTTCCAGGCTGACCTCGCGGCCGATCTCCACGATAGCCTGCGCGAGATCGTCGATATCCTGGTTGGTGCTGCGGTGATTGACGTGCGCCACCCGCAGTACAAAACGGCCGTCGATCCAGGTGGACGACGGTGTGGCGATGCCGCGCTCCTGCAGACGCTGCAGGAGTTCGGTGTTGATCACGTCGAGCTGTGCATCGCTGGTGTCCTGTCCTGCGGGTCGATACCGGAAACACACGATGTTCAGCGGGGCAGGGGCCAGACGCTCCAGTTCCTCGTGGCTGTCGATGTGCGCCACGAGTCGTTGGACCTGCCGCACATTCTGTTCGATGATGCGTCCGAACTTCTCCACGCCATCAGCCTGCACCTGCATCCACACCTTGAGAGCCTTGAAACCGCGCGTCAGGTCCAGGCCGCGATCATTGAAGTGCTGCCCTCCGGCGCTGACACCTCTCGGCAAGGGGCCGAGATACTCCGCCTGCTGACGAAAGGCGGCCTCCTGCAGCCGCGGATCGCGGACGAGTATACAGGCACACTCGAATGGCATCGATCCCCACTTGTGGAGATCGAATGCCAGCGAGTCGGCACGTTCCATTCCACGCAACCGGTCGCGCAGCGAGGGCGCGAGCGCAAGCATGGCCCCGAAGGCACCGTCCACATGAAACCACAGCGAGTCGCGGCTGCAGAGATCGGCCAGCGCCGTCAGATCGTCCACCGCGCCCGTGTTCACCGTGCCTGCCGTACCCACCACGCAGAAGGGCGTGAGACCCGCCGCCCGATCCTCGTCCATCATGCGCTCGAGCGCATCAACGCGAATCGTGAAAGCGGCATCGGTTGGCACCCGCCTGAAAGCGGAGCGCCCAAGGCCCAGCCACTCTGCTGCCTTGAATGCCCAGCCGTGGGTTTGCGCCGATCCATAGAAGACCAGTGGCGGCGGCGGTGGTGCATCGGGCCACGACTGAAGGCCTCGTGTCCGAATGTCGTGTTCCAGGCGCGAAGCGGCCGCGTACCGCGCTACAGCCAAACCATGCACATTGGCCATGGTTCCTCCCGTTACGAACAGCCCACTGGCGCCGGGAAGTCCCATGCTTGAAGCGAACCAGCCAATCACCTGTTGCTCGACGAGAGCGGGTGCCTGGTTGAAGCCGGCGAGATGGGGATTCATGCCGGAGGCCAGCATGTCTGCCAACATGGCCAGTGGCGTGCCGTTTCCCTGCACCCAGCCGAAGAAGCGTGGATGCCAGTTGCCATTGCCGTAGGGCAGAATGTGGGAGCGGAACAGGTCATAGGCCCGCGCTGCACCAATGCCGGTATCAGGGGCTGGGGCATCGAACAGGCTGCGCTTGTCCTCGGGGAGCGGACGCCACGCGGGTGCATGCTGCAGAGCGCGCTGGGCATCGATGATCTCATCCAGCATGCGGTGCCCGAGGGTGCGGAGGGTCTCCCATTCAGTGTCCGACGCGGGGTCGAACGTTTCGCGGGGTGACGGTGCTGCGGATGGAGCTGCGGTCACGGATGGAACGGAAGGAGGAAACGGGTTCCCGACACAACGCGGTCGTGTGAAAGGCACTGCGCAGAATCGACGACGCCTGCCGTAAGCTGGTACCGCCGCCGACCTACGGGGAGTGCATGCTGGGGCGAGTTGAACAGTGACCCACCCTCTCCACAGCATTCATGGCCGACAGCACGCGGTTCGATCCCACATTTCCCGCCGACAGTCCTCCGCCACGCATCAAGGCGCTCCCATCGAACGAGCGTCCCCGAGAGCGACTACGTCTGCTGGGCGCCCACGCCCTGAGCACACCAGAGCTGATCGCCACCCTTCTTGGATCGGGACAACGGGGGACGTCGGCCGTGGCATGCGCCCATGCGGTGTTCGAGACATGTGGCGGGTCGCTGGGACGGCTCGCTGCGACGCCGCTCGCTGCCCTGACCCGTGTGCGGGGTGTGGGCCTGGCCCGGGCGACGGCGGTCCAGGCTGCTCTCGAACTGGGTCGGCGTCTGGCCGGCGAAGCGCGGGAGGCGGGGGTCCCGCTGCGCGGTCCCCAGGATGTCGCCGCGGCCTATGCCCCCCGTCTGCAGGATGCGCCGGTCGAGGAGTTCCATGTGGCCATCCTCGACGCCCAGCATCGGCTGGAGCGGGACATTCTGATCACCCGCGGCCTTCTCAATTCCTCGCTGGTCCACCCCCGCGAAGTCTTCCGGGAGGCAATCGCCGAGCGAGCGGCCGCGGTGATCCTGGTGCATAACCATCCCAGCGGGGATCCCACGCCCAGCGCCGAGGACCGCGCCGTCACGGAGCAGTTGGTGGCGGCAGGCCGACTGCTGGACATCCCGGTACACGACCACGTCATCGTGGGGCGGGGGCGGTATGTGAGTTTCGCTGAAGCCGGGCTGTTGTGATGATCTCCCCCGCTGCCTCTCGGGCAATTCGCCCCGTATTATCAGAAAGATCAGGCGCTTGCCCGGTCCCTGGCCGGGACGAGGGTCGGCTCCGCCCTTCCGACCATAACGAGGCAAGGCATTCAGGTGACGACCGTCGCGTTGCAGGAGGTGATTCCGGGGTTCGGGCCGGCTGCCGATGGCGCCTACGATCGGCTCGACCACGACTTGCTCGTACGCGCGTATCGCTACTCCGAGGCCGCTCATGCCGGTCAGGTGCGGCACTCAGGCGAGCCGTATGTCTCGCACTGTGTCGAGGTGGCCCGCATTCTGGCGGATCTTCAGCTCGACACGGCCACGGTCGCCAGTGGCCTGCTGCACGATATCGTCGAAGACACCGACATTACCGTCGAGGATGTGGACCGGGAGTTCGGCAGCGAGGTCGCGCAGATCGTCAACGGGCTGACGAAGATTGCCAATCTGCCGATGTCCTCCCGTGAGGAGCGGCAGGTCGAGAACTACCGCAAGTTGCTGTTGTCGATCGCCAAGGATGCGCGGGTGATTCTGATCAAGTTGGCCGACCGACTGCACAACATGCGCACGCTGGATTGGCTGGCGCCGGAGAAGCGGCGGCGCATCGCGCAGGAGACGCGTGATCTCTATGCGCCCCTGGCGCACCGTTTCGGTATGGCGGCGATGCGCTGGGAGCTCGAGGACCTGGCGTTCAAGCACCTGGAACCCGAAGCCTACCGCACGCTGGCAAAACTGGTTGCGGCAAAGCGCGGGGAGCGGGAGGCGCTCATCGCGCAGATGAAGGAGCCGCTCGAACGGCGACTGACGGACGCGGGCATTGCCAACGTCGAGGTGACGGGCCGTCCCAAGCATCTCTGGTCCATCTACCGGAAGATGCAGCAGCGGGATCGTCCCTACGACGACATCTACGACCTGCTGGCGATCCGTGTGATCGTCCCCGACGTGGCGGAGTGCTACCACACACTGGGTGTGATTCACGACGGATGGACGGTCGTGCATGAGCGGATCAAGGACTACATCTCGCAGCCCAAGTCGAACGGATACCAGTCTCTCCATACGACGGTCTTCGGTCCGGGTCGTCAGATGTTCGAGATCCAGATCCGCACGCACGATATGCACCGCACGGCGGAATACGGTATTGCGGCGCACTGGCTCTACAAGGAGAACGCCAAAAACGCCGATGAACTCGATCGTCAACTGACCTGGTTTCGGCAGGTACTCGAGCTACAACTCGACGCCGAGACGCCGGGTGAGTTCCTGGAGTTCCTCAAGCTCGACCTGTACCAGGACGAGATCTTCGTCTTTACGCCCACCGGCGACGTGATCCAGTTGCCCAAGGGGGCAACGCCCCTGGATTTCGCGTTCGCGGTGCACTCTCAGGTGGGTGCACGATGTTCGGGTGCCAAGGTCAATGGGCGAATCGCGCCGCTCTCGCGCGAACTCAAGAATTCGGAAACGGTGGAAATTCTCACCAATCCGAACGCCAAGCCGAGTCGGGACTGGCTGGCACATGTACGCACGGGGAAAGCGCGCCACAAGATTCGCCAACTGCTGCGGCTCGAAGAGCGTTCCTCGGCCATGCGCCTGGGTCGCGAGATCATCGACCGGGAACTGCGGCGTCGCCGCCTGCCCAAGGTCGATGACGATAAGCTCCAGCCAGTGGCACGCCAGCTCAAGCTCAAGGACGCGACGCATCTGATTGCCTCGGTGGGTGCCGGGGACATTCAGGTGTTGCAGGTGCTCAAGACACTGCACCCGGAACTCGACTCGACACCACCCGAGCCCAACAAAGTCGCCACCACCATTGAGCGCATTGTTGATCGCGTGCGCGGCACGGGGAAGGGCATCCGTATCCAGGGGGCCGATGGCTTGCTGGTGCGCTATGCGCAGTGTTGTCAGCCGGTGCCTGGGGACAAGGTGGTGGGGTACGTCACCCGTGGTCGCGGCGTGAGCATCCATCGTGGAGACTGTCCCAATCTGCTCCTGCTTGCGCACGAGCCCGAGCGCCGCCTCGAGATCGATTGGCAGGAAATGGCTGGCGAACGCTTCATGGTGCGCCTCGCCATGGAAGGGTCCGACAGACGAGGGCTCTATGCGGATGTCGCGGCGGCTGTGAGCGCCACGGGCACCGATATCAAGAGTCTTGAACTCAAGACCACCGACGGGAAGGTGACCGGTGCGGCGTTGGTTGAAGTGGAGAACCTCGCACACCTCGAGCGCATCATCAAGGCGGCGCGGCGAGTGAAGGGCATCGCGCAGGTGACTCGGCGGGAGAAGATCACCGCGGAGGACTAGGACGCCCGCGGTACCGCTGACGGCCTGCTGGTCGGTATCGTGGTTGACGGAACAACCGATGCCCCGGTCATGACCTCCGTACGCTGCTCCAGTACTGGCCGCTGTGCGATCTCGTGTGGTATCCGGCGTGCCATCGTACGTGCGCCTCCCTTTGAATCTCGCACCATGAACAGACGCACGAGATCCCGCATGGTGATGGCCTGCGCGTCGAGTTCATCGGCCGCAGACGCTGATTCCTCGGCGACGGAGGCGGTGGACTGCGACTGTTCCCGAACCCGTTCGATATCCCGGTTTACACGGACGATCTGATCACGTTGAATGGCGCAGGCATCGGTCACATTCGATACCAGGCGCGCGACGCAATCGGCATCGGTGTCGATCACATCGAGCTGCGACCTCACGTGATCGCTCACGGCGACACATTCCTGCGTACTGGCGACGGACGCCTCGATCAGCGCTGCCGTCTCCTTCGCGGCGGTTGCCGTCCGGTTTGCCAGGTGACGGAACTCTTCCGCCACCACGGAAAAGCCGCGGCCGGCATCACCAGCCCGCGCGGCCTCCACCGCGGCGTTGAGGGCCAGCAGGTTCGTTTGGAACGCGATCTCGTCGATGGTCTTCACGATCCGCGCGGTACGCTCGGCAGAGCTGCGCATGTGAGCCATCGTGTCTGAGAGCCCACGCATGGCACGGGTGCCATCGTGGAGCCGCGCCCGCATGGCCGTCGAGCGCTCGTGGGTCTGCCCCAGGGTCTCAGCAGTCCAGATGGTGGCGCGCGTCTGTTCACTCATGGCCTCGGTGATGGTGTCGATCGACTCGGCCTGACTCGCGAGCGTAAGTGCCATGCGCCGACTGCCGGTGTTCACCTGGTACGCCGCGCTGGCGATCTGCTCCGTGGCACCTTCTACTTTGCACAGCGCCTCGGAGATGTTGATGATGGCGGTGTTGATGGCACCGGCCAGGCGCGCATGGTCACCCGAGTAGGTCTCATCGATCCGCCCGGAGAGATCCCGCTCAGCAGCTCGCTCAAGAACCATCCGTGCCGCATCCAACGGCCCCTGGATGGCCTCCTGCGCATCATTGAGCCTCGCGAGTAGTCGCCGGTAGACTCCTCCAAAGCCGTCCGGGAGAGCTCGCGTGGTCGTATTGCCCTGGCATGACCCCTCGATGACGCGCTCGGCCTCCGAGAGCGTGGCCTGCAGGGCCCCCACGGCATCTGCGTACGATCGGACCCCTCCCTGCGCCAGGGAGATGGTAGCGTTTACTTCCCTCGTTACCGCGGCAAGTTCATCATTTCCGGTAACGATGATCGACGGAACAGTTGCCGCGAGGGGGAGCGTGAGGTCGCCCTCAGCCAATGCGGAGGTCGCGCGCCCCAGTTCCGAGAGGTCGTGCCGATGCAAGATCACCAGTCGCTCACGGATCTCGTCGAGTGAACCAACGAGGCGCCTGATCAACCGCTCGGCCAGGAGCATCACGCATCCGAGGCCCACGAGCCCGAGTACGAGCCAGATGCCTCGATCGCCTCGCGAGAGGAGATCCGTTGCGAAGGTGGATTTCGTCTGAGTTTCGCGCGACACCTGGTCCAGCCCGCGCAGCACAAGGAGGGTCCCACCCACCCCCGACGCCAGCGCCAGCCCAATGATCGACCAGAGCTGTCTTCGCAGAGGAACGCCAATGAACCACCGCCAGATTGTGCGCATCCATCCTCAGTATGCTATGGGCGCCCGTCCTCCGTACCATCGCGGTGACGAAGCGCGCGAATCCTGTTGAGGGCCCTGCATCGAGCGCGCAACGTGCTGGCTAGAGTATCGGCGCCGTGGCGGCATCCTTGAGGCGCCGGGGTGGGCATCCGATCGGCTTCCAGATTCCCGAATAAACGCCGACAGTGTGTTATATTCCGGAAATGACCGCGCCCTTTCATTTGCACGCCCCCTTTGCCCCGGCCGGAGACCAGCCCCGGGCCATCGCCGAGCTATCGGCTGGCCTCCGACGTGGTGATCAGTATCAGACGTTGTTGGGGGTCACGGGTTCCGGGAAGACGATGACCATGGCCAGCGTCATCGAATCCTGGGGTCGGCCCACGTTGGTGCTGTCGCACAACAAGACCTTGGCGGCGCAGCTCTACGGCGAACTCAAGTCGTTCTTTCCCAATAATGCGGTCGAGTACTTCATCTCCTACTACGACTACTATCAACCCGAGGCCTACGTCCCCTCGAGTGACACCTACATCGAGAAGGACGCGAGTATCAATGAGGACATCGATCGATTGCGGCTACGGGCCACTTCATCGCTTATGGAGCGCGAGGATGTCGTGATCGTGTCCACGGTGTCGGCGATTTACGGCCTCGGTGATCCGGTGGAGTATCGGAACCGCATGGTCTCGCTTCAGCGTGGGCAGCAGGTGGCGCGCGATGATGTGCTGCGGGCCCTCGTGGGCATTCAATATCAGCGCAACGACGTGGCCTTCGAGCGTGGCACGTTTCGTGTGCGCGGCGATACGGTGGAGATCCTTCCGGCCTACGAGGAGCAGGCGGTGCGTCTGGAACTCTGGGGCGATGAGGTCGAGCGCATCTCCAAGATCGATCCGGTGACAGGCGAGACCATTGCCACGCTGGAACGCATGGCGATCTATCCGGCCAAGCACTTCATCACCAATCGACCCACCATTCAACGGGCTAGCGCCGCCATCCGTGAAGAGCTCGCCGCCCGGTTGGCGGAGTTTCGGTTGCAGGGCAAGCTGTTGGAAGCGCAGCGTCTCGAACAACGCACGCAGTTTGACCTGGAGATGTTGATGGAAGTGGGAACCTGCGCGGGTATCGAGAACTACTCACGACACCTGAGTGGGAGACAGGCGGGGGAGCGCCCGGCCTGTCTTCTTGACTATTTCCCCGACGACTATCTCGTGGTGGTCGATGAGTC
>CAZPJX010000027.1:7644-28205 GCA_964586985.1 uncultured Gemmatimonas sp.
GACGCTGCCGCAGGTGCGCGCGATGTACAACGGGGACCGTGCGCGCAAGCTCACATTGGTGGATTACGGATTCCGTCTGCCGAGTGCGCTCGACAACCGCCCACTGGTGTTCGAGGAGTTCATGGGGCTTGTGCCGCGCCTCGTCAACGTCTCGGCCACACCGGGAGAGCTCGAGCTGCAGTTGTCGGAGGGTGTGGTGGTGGAGCAGGTCATTCGCCCCACCGGCTTGCTCGACCCCGTGCTTGAGGTGCGCTCTGTGAAGGGGCAGGTAGACGATCTCCTGCACGAGATCCGTCTGCGCGAGCGGCGCGGCGAACGCGTGCTGGTCACCACGCTCACCAAGCGCATGTCGGAAGACCTCACCGACTACCTGCAGCAGATGGGAGTGCGTGTGCGGTACATGCATTCCGACATCGATGCCATCGAGCGCATGGAGATCGTACGGGGGCTGCGACTTGGGGAGTTCGATGTCCTGGTGGGTATCAACCTGCTGCGGGAAGGGCTGGACATGCCTGAGGTCTCACTGGTGGCGATCCTCGATGCCGATCAGGAAGGGTTTCTGCGCAGTGATCGGTCGCTCATTCAGACCATCGGGCGAGCGGCCCGCAATCTGCATGGCATGGCCATCCTGTATGCCGACCGGATCACAGGGTCCATGCAGCGCGCCATCGATGAGACGTCGCGGCGTCGCGCATTGCAGCGTGAGTTCAACGAAGCGCACGGGATTGTTCCGAAGGGTGTCATGAAGAGTGTGGATGAGGTGCGTTTCATCACGCGGGTTGCCGATGCGCGTGTGGAGCGCGAGGGCGAAGCACCGGCACCGCGTCGCCTGGCGACGGAGTCTGCGCCGCGGAGTCGTGAGGAATTGGAGACGCTGGTTGCGGAACTTGAGGTGGCGATGCGTGAGGCTGCCGCGGCGTTCGATTTTGAATCGGCGGCTCGGCTTCGGGATCAGCTCTTTGAGGTGCGTACGGCACTCGGCCAAGCTCCGTCTGAGGCGCGTGGCAATGCTGTAGCGCCGAAGCGTCCGCCTGGGAGCGCCCCACGGCGACGAGCGAGTGGAGGACGCCGTGGCCACTGAGACCCTGCGGTACCTCCTCGGGCGTGGCGCTCCGCGCAATCCTGATCGCGATTCACTCGATGCCTGGGGGCGTGCGCTCGGGGCGGTGCTGCCGCGCCCTACCGTCATCACGCTCGAAGGTGATCTGGGCACGGGTAAGACAACACTGGCACGTGCGCTCTGCGGTGGACTCGGCGTGCTCGCACTCGATGCGGTCACCAGTCCGACCTTCTCGCTGGTGCAGGAGTACGATGCGCCGCGTGGTCCAGTGGTGCACGTCGATCTCTATCGCCTCAAGGGCGCTGCAGATCTCGAGACCTTGGGATGGGATGAGCTGGTGGACCGGTCGCCGGTCCTGCTGGTCGAATGGCCGGACCGGGCGGCAGGCCTGCTTCCCGCGGATACCATCGCCATCGCGCTCGCACACGATCCGGAGCGCCCCGATCGGCGGCTGCTCAAGGTACATGCGTCGAGTTCCATCCTCCGATGAGTGCCGCGAGTTGCACACCGAGAGGTCTGCCGCCGTGACTGTATCGACACTCCCCACTCATGCCCCAGTCCTGGTGATCGAGGCGGCGACCTCCGCCGGTTCGGTGGCCTTGGTACACGG
Source organism: uncultured Gemmatimonas sp. (assembly GCA_964586985.1). Taxonomy (GTDB): domain Bacteria; phylum Gemmatimonadota; class Gemmatimonadetes; order Gemmatimonadales; family Gemmatimonadaceae; genus Gemmatimonas. The sequence continues at coordinate 9,315 of CAZPJX010000027.1, forward strand.
GTCTGAACTCCTCGCGGCTCACCGAGTCGCAATGGGGGCTGGAAGGCGCGACGAATTATTCCCGGCTATCGAAGCGGTGTTGCGCGAGGCGTCGGTCGAACGGAGTGGACTCGCTGCGGTGGTGTGTGGAGCGGGGCCCGGTAGTTTCACGTCGCTGCGAATCGCGGCGTCTCTGGCCAAGGGGCTGTCACATGGCCTGGGCATTCCATTGTATGCGGTCTCCTCGTTACTGCTGGCCGCAGCGGCACTGCCGGAATCGGTGCACGGTGACCTGGTGGTGCATGCCGATGCCCTTCGCGGCGAGCGCTATGTACTGCCGGTGCATCGACGGACATGCGGAGAGGTGGCGAGTGCCGGGCCCCTGGCGAGGCTAGCGGCGGAGGCCCTGTTGAGCGAGACGCACCAGGGGCAGCGGGTGGCGGTGCTCGAGACTCCGCCGGGCCTGCCAAGTGCGTGGACGGTCTCACCCGATGCGGCTGGTGTGGTACAGGTAATGGGGGGCTGGCGCAATGCCTCGGTGGACCTGGCAGCATGGGAGCCGCAGTATGGGCGATTGGCTGAGGCGCAGGTGCAGTGGGAGACCGCGCATGGTCAGGCGCTGCCGACGCCGATTCTGCGGGGGGCGTGAACGATGTGGAGGCCCTGGGTGCGTCGTGGCCACTGTGCGGATCATGCCACGGCCTGATGATCTCGTGCCGGTGGGGCGCACGGAGCGGCCCGCACCGATGCCCGTGCGGGTTCGTGTCATGACTGCGGGCGATGTGGATGTTGTCGCAGCAATCGAAGCGCAGTCCTTCAGCGACCCGTGGCCGCGGACGGCGTTCGCAGAACTGTTGCAAGTGGGCCATGCGCGAATGCGCGTCGCGATGGATGCGCAGGGAACACCGGTGGGCTACTGCGTGATGTTGGTCGTGCTGGACGAGCGGGAAGTGGCCAACATCTGTGTGGATGCTGCCGTGCGCGGAGCGGGAGTGGCCGGGCGATTGCTCGATGAGGCGTTGGCGTCGGCCGATGGCGAGGGTGCCACAGTGGTCTACCTCGAAGTGAGGGAGTCGAATACGGCGGCCCAGCGGCTGTATCGTGCTCGAGGGTTTCACCTGGTCGGGCGGCGTCGAGGCTATTATCAACATCCCACCGAGGACGCGCTGGTGCTCCGCCGTGAACGTCGGGGGGCGTCATCTGTGTAGGAAGCTGCGGCGGCCTGATGAGTGACCGCCCAGCGGCAATCGAACGATCTGGCCTGCGTTGATGCGGGTACGCGCGGATTACAGAAGTTCCTAGGTTTCAGAGAGCGGATATGTCTTTCGTCATTTCCATCGTATCGCGCGCATCGCGTGAGGAGGCATCGTGAGTCGCAGCTTGAACAAGGCTATCCTGATCGGCAACGTTGGAGGAGATCCCGAGGTCCGCACGGTGGGAACGGGCGGGCGAGTTGCCCAGTTCTCCTTGGCGACGAGCCGCACCTGGAACGACCAGAGTGGGAGCAAACAGGAGAAGACCGAGTGGCACCGCTGTGTCGTGTGGAATAGCGCGCGCGGCACCGGCCTGGCGGACGTGGTGGAGAAGTACGTGCGCAAGGGGGAGAAGGTGTACGTGGAGGGGGAGATCGAATACCGGCAGTGGCAGGACAAGGATGGACAAACGCGATACACCACCGAAATCCGGGTGCGTGAACTCATGCTGCTGGGCGGGCGTTCCGGTGGCGGTGGCGGCGAGGAGTTCGAGGCATCACCGCCGCGTCGGACTGCAGCGCCCGCTCGTCCCAAGGCCGCGGCGGCGAACGCCGGCACCGACGACTTCTCGGATTTCCCGGGCGCGTTGCAGGACGAGGACGACGATTTGCCGTTCTAATAGTCCGTCTCCACGGATGTAGGCATTCGGTCTTCCATGATGGCGGCCCAAACTGCGCCGGTGGTCCCGGTCTGTACAGTTTGGGCAGCCGGTCAGAGACCAATAACGGAGAAAACCTTGCGTCCTGCTTCTTCGGTTCGAGGGCTGATGTCGCTGGCGGTGCTGGGATTGTTTCCCCAGGCTGCGAGCGGCCAGCATACACCGGGCGGTGTTGGGCTCGGGGTGCACGCTGGCCGGGGGCAGTATCCGGCATCGCCAGGGCTCAATGGTGGGCCCGTTCATGGCGAGCGATACGTATTGGGTGCATCGATTGACTACCAACCCTCTGACCGCCTCATCCTGGAAGCCCAATTCTCCTACGCATTTCAAGGAGGCGGCTGCGGCGATTGGTGCCCGGGGAGCGGTCAGATCGCCGAGGCCGCCATGCTGATCTCGCCAAATAGTCCGGCACGCGCGTTGGGCCTCGCGGTTGGGCCGACCCTGGCGGTGGCCGATTTCGAGAAGGCGCGGCTCGGTGGTGGTGTTCGAGCCACCGTCGGAGTGCTACGTGGTGTGGGGCCGAGGGTGTCAGCGCACTACGTGCTGCTCTCGGGTGGGCGGGAGGCGATGGGTGTCTATCTCTCCTTTCGGTTCGGTCGCCGGTAACGCGCGCCGAGATGAAGAAACTTCAGTCCAGCCCCCGCGGTGCTTTCGCTCCCAGCGATTTCATTGAACCGTGTTGAACATTCCAGCGTTGCGGATTCTGTCGTTGTCGTTGTCATTCTCGATGTCGGCGTTACTCCTGGTCTCGCCGGCATCGACGGCCCTCGCGCAACCTGCATGTCAAACGGTCTCCGTGCACCCGTCGCCGGCGGCTCCGCGGGCAGGCGCACTCTTCCGCATCGCGATGCACTGGGCCATTGGCACCGAACCGCCCGCCTCCTCGGTGGCCGGCGAGCGGTTGCATTGGCGAGCCGTTGGCGACTCCCTGTTCGCGCTTGCGGCGGTACCCGTCGATTCCATTGACGGTATCACGTTCACAATCGCCTGCGAGGCTCAGGCGGCGCGCACGATCCGACTCCCAACGAATGCGGGGGCGTATCGCTTGGAGACACTGCGGGTAGCCCCCCGCTTCTCGGCACGACCCGATTCGGCCCTGTCTGCGCGCCAGGCCAGGGAGGCCAAACGAGCCGCTGAAATCTCTCGTGCCTCACATGAGGTGCCACGCTTGTGGACGCTGCCTTTCGTAGCTCCAAGACCTTCACGGATCACCAGTGACTTCGGGAGTGGTCGCACGTTCAACGGTACAGTAACCAGTCGCCATATGGGAACTGACTATGCGGGGAGTGTGGGCGCTCCTGTGCGCGCCGCGAACCGCGGCGTGGTACGCCTGGTCGATGCCTTCTACCTCGGCGGCAATGTCGTCTATATCGATCACGGCGAAGGTATGGTGACGGCCTACCTGCACCTCAGCCGGCAACGCGTCGCCGAGGGCGATACGGTGGAACGGGGACAGCTCATCGGGAACGTGGGCGCGACGGGTCGCGTGACAGGTCCACATCTGCACCTCATCACACGCTACGGTCAGGTAACGGTGGATCCGATGAGTGTGATCGGCCGCCCACTCGGTAGGTGAGCACAGCGCGCCCGTCGGTCACGGCGTGCTGATGTCGAAGGTGCCGTTGGTCGCTGTGACTCGGCCGGTGTTGCCGGCGGCATTGCCGCTCGCGGCCACGAAGACAATGGAGAAGCTGCCAGCCAGGCGCGTTGCGGTAACGGTGGTGAAGGTGATGGACCCTGAGCCAGGACCTGCCGCATCGCTCAGGTTGGAGTACCAGAGGTTGGGCGCCGAGACAAACTGACCGATGCCAGAGTAACCGGAGCCCGGCGGTTGCTGCTGCGCCGCAGCGTCGAGCCGATAGGTGCCTGTGGTGATGGGGGTGAGTCGCCCCACCGTGATCAGAATCTGCTGTGTGCGCGTGGCCGTCCCATCGACGCAACCCACGCCGGATACCTGTACGATGTTCGGGCCCAGGCTGGTGCTGTTGGTGATGGTGGCGGTGGTACTGAAGTTGGCCGTGAATTCGGCACCATTCAGCTGCGCCGTCATGCTGCCTCGTGGGGGGGTGAGGGCGCACTGCGCCGAGGGACCCGTGGTCGTGTCGGAGCCGCCACAGGATACGACGAGCACTGCGGTCAGCAGGGTGGCGGAGATGGTGAGGCGCGAGGGCATGAGGGTCGGTATGGAAGGAGATGGTTGCGCGCGGAGCGACAGGCGGTGGAGCGCCGCCGCGCTGTGGCACCGCCACCCATACATTGCGCAAGAATGACGTGGAGCGCGTCACGCTCACTCGCGGGATGTGCCAGGGTCCGGTACCTCGCAACGCCTCCCGCTGACGCCCACCTGACGCCACGGACGCACTAATGGCGAAGCTCTTCCTCTCTCGAGTGAAACGCAGTTCGCCGGTGTTGAAACAGCGTGGGCGTTACTGCCGTGCTTCCTGCGCGTCTCCCGTGTGGTAATTGCTGTGACGACTTCCTTTTCCCCGGACATTTGCTGATGCGCGCTGCCCAGAAGGCGCCCTCGACGTCCACGCTCTCTCGGCCAGAGGCCTCGAGGCTGCTGTACACGCTCCTGATTGCCGTGGTCGGGACCGTAGCGCTGCTGGTCGTCTGGCGTCCAGCGGTGGTTCAAGCGCAGGCGGCGCCAGCGACGGAGAAACAGGCCGGAAGCGCCACGACGCCTGGTGCTGCCGCGGGAGTCGGTACCCGAGCGGGTTCAGCCAAGGCCCCTGCTGCGGGCGCCGGAACAACAACCCACGTGGTGAAGCCCGGTGAAACGCTATGGAGTCTGGCGGCCCGGTACTACGGCGATGGCCATCAGTGGCAGGAACTTGCGCGCCGCAACAACCTCGGCACCGATGGGATCCCCCCGCTTCGGGTGGGTATGTCCCTCCGGGTGCCGTCCCGCCCGACCGCAGGCGGAGCGAAGGCTGCGCAGGTCGCGGCCGCACCGGCGGACAGCACGGTCCCTCGTGTGGCACTGGCGAAGGCGGGTGAGGGGACCCTTCCCACCCCTGCGCCGGCCAAGGCGCCAGAAGGAAAGGCTTCTGTTGGGACTGCCGACGCTCCCAGAGCACCGGCGGCCGCATCAGGATCGCTCGCGGCGCAAACCGTGGCCAAGGGTAATGCGGCGCAACCGGCGGGGCCCCGGCCACGTCCGACCGTTGCGTCGGCGTCCACTGCGCCTCGCACCCCGGTGGCAGGCAGCAAGGCGGCCGCCAGGGTGACGGCGAACGTGCCAGTCAGTTCGGCGAGCGCCTCGGCGGCCGACACCGGTCGCCTCAGTCTGCAGCCTTCGCGAGGCACGCTCATGGGCGAGCCTCCGGCCAGTGTGCGGGTTGGCCTGGTGGGTCAGGCGGAGCAGGCAGCTGCGCGCAAGGCCAGCGAGGCGGCCACGGTATTCCATCGCGACATCCCTGATGCCGCGGAAGGTGAACGGCGTGCGATGGCCGCCATCCGGCCCAATACACCGGTGCCGCGGCAGGCAGAGTTCGATGCCGCGCCGTTCATCCTCACCGCCGAACAGCTCAGTGCGGCGGGCACCATCGGCGGCCGTGTGGGCACGGACGATCGGCCCAGCAAGGATGGGTATCCCCAGCGCGCAATCAAGACCGACGAGGTCACGCTTACCGCGTCGCCGCGTGGCGGTTTCCGCGTCGGGCAGCGCCTCGTGGCGTTCAGCGAGTCCATGACGCCCGATGGCAAGTCAGTCGTGGCCGTCCCGGCCGGTGTGCTCGAGGTCACCGAGGCAGAAGCCGGTCGGCCGGCGGTGGCGGTCGTGCGCCGGCAAACCGCGCGTATCGAGGCGGGCCAGCGCGTCGTGGTCTCCGCTGGCGAACCGGCTCCGCGAAGCCAGGCCGAACGCCTCGCTGCCCCCGATGTCTCGACCACGGTGCGCTGGCTCGAGAGCGCCGAACTGCTGCCCACGCTCCAGAGCTATCTGGTCCTCGCGGCCGGATCGGCGCAGGGTCTCAAGGCCGGCGACGAGGTGGCCCTTTACCACAAGCCCGCGGGAAGTGCTGCGGAGGTGCTGACGGCACTGGTCCGCATCGTTCGTGTGGACGACGCATCCGCCACGGCGATCATTCTGAGGCAGTATGGCCACGAAATCACGACGGGCATGACGGCGCGCCGCTTCGCCAAAGCGCCCTGATCCTGTCCGCGCCCGAACGCCTCGCCCTCGGGCCAGGCGGAGACGCCGCAATCGCTGAGAGGCGTCCGAGGTCAATCAGGTCTGATTTCTGATATCACAATTTTGCACGCGCCGGACGCCCATGGCTTCCGGCGCGTGTGTACATTGCAGGGTTCTCCCCCAAAAACCTCAACGACGAGGCAGCAAAGGGCATGGCCAAGACGGTGCTGGTGACAGGCGGTGCAGGGTTTATTGGTTCCCACGTGGCGGATCGATTCGTAGCTGAGGGATGGGCCGTCACGATCCTCGACGACCTGTCGAGTGGCCGAGAGGCCAACCTTCCCGTCGCAGCCCGCTTCGTGCGGGGGTGCATCACCTCGCCAGAGGCGGCGGCATTGGTGCGCGAGGGACGCTTCGATGTGATGTGTCACCTCGCCGCACAGATCGATGTGCGCCGTTCCGTGCTCGATCCCGCCTATGATGCCACGCGGAATATCCTGGGGACGCTGAATCTCATGGAGGCAATCCGGGCCAGCGGGCATCCCACGCGCACGATCTTTTCCTCCACCGGCGGCGCGCTGTACGGAGATTTCGATCCGCCGCCCAGCGCGGAGACCTTTGCCAAGGATCCCGAAGCGCCTTATGGGATCGCGAAGCTGTCTGTCGAGTACTACCTCGCGTACTACGGACGCGTTCACGGCCTCGACACGGTTGCCCTGCGTTACGGCAATGTCTACGGGCCACGACAGGACCCCCATGGTGAGGCCGGTGTGGTCGCCATCTTCTGCAACCGGCTGCTCGATGGGCGGCCACTGACGGTGTTCGGTAATGGCGAACAGACCCGCGATTACGTGTACGCGGGCGATGTAGCGGCGGCGAACTATGCCGCTGCTACGAGCGAGCTGCCGCCGCGTGGTCGTCTCGATGCGCGGGCCTTCAATATCGGGACGGGTATTGAAACCTCGGTGAATACGCTGGCGGAAACGCTGCGTGCGGTGTCCGGTGCGACGACGCCTATCGAGTATGCGCCCGCCCGGGCCGGTGAACTGGCGCGGTCTGCACTCGACACCGCCAAGGCTCAAGGCGTGTTGGGGTGGAAACCGGCTGTCTCACTCCGCGATGGTCTGGAGCGCACCTTCCGCTACTTCGAGGCGCACCGGGCCGGGAGCGTGCCGTCGTGATGGGAGGGGTTGTTTCGGCACTGCTGCAATTGTCCACTGTGGGTGGAAACGCCGTTCCGTCGTCGCCCCTGGCGCTCATCACCGTGAGCGATCCGGTGACCAAGTTCGTCCTCGCGTTGCTCGCGGTGCTGTCCCTGATGTCATGGGGCATCATGTTCGCCAAATGGCGCGCGTTCAGTGCAGCGGAGAGCAATGGACGCAGCTTCATGCATGAGTTCGAACGCGCCCGGGGCATGGATGATGCCATGCTGCTCGCACAGCGGGTGAAGTCGAGTGCATTCACCTCGGTGTTTGCGCGAGCCGTACAATTTCTGCACGATACCAAGCCCGCCCTGGGCGCGACGCCCGATCGCACGGCTCGCCTCTCTGGATCTCAGGTCGAAGCGTTGCGCCTGGTACTCGATGCCGAGAGCGGCAAGGAGCGCGAAGCGCTTGGGACGTTCATCCCTTGGCTCGCCACCGTGGGTAGCGTTTCGCCGCTGATTGGATTGTTCGGAACGGTGCTTGGCGTCATCGAGGCGTTCACCGGCATCGCCGCCAAGGGGTCCGGTAATATCGGTGCTGTGGCGCCCGGTATCGCGATCGCTCTGGTGGCCACGGCCGCTGCGCTCGCGGTGGCTATCCCGGCGGCCTTTGCGTACAACGTCTTTGCGGCGCGCCTCAACCGCTTCGATAGCGCTCTTGAGGGTTTTGGTTCCGAGCTCATCGCACTGATGGTGCGCGAAGGGCGGATCTGAGTCGTGCGGCGCGGCCGGCGCGGGGATCGCATGGGGGTCAACGGCGAGATCAATGTGGTCTCGCTCATCGATGTGATGATGCTGCTCATGGTCATCTTCATGATTACCGCTCCCATCATGCAGGGGGGTGTGGATATCGCGCTCCCTACGGCTGATGTGCGCCCGCTCGAGCCCAAGAATGGGCTCGTCGTGACCGTCGATCGAGGTGGGCAGATCTTCGTCGATGAAGTGAAGCTGTCCTTCGATGAGTTTGCCGGGAGCATCAAGGCCCTCTCCGACAAGAAGGGTGGCGGCGGCGTGTATCTGCGCGCTGATGAGGCGGTACCCTATGGCCGGGTTGTGCAGATCGTGGCTGCGCTCAAGGCCAGTGGCATCACCGATGTCGGCCTCGTGGCAGAACCGGAGTCGTCCCGGTGAACTCCGCGCGCGCGACTGGGGGCAGGCCCACGTCGCTGACGCACGGCATGCTGGCATCGGTGGCGGTGCACGCAGTGCTGGTGGCGCTCGCGGTCTGGTGGGGTATACGACCGGGTCCGGTCCGCCCCCCGGTGTATCGAGTCGAACTCGTGGGGCAGGCCGGTCCTCGGCAGGCTGGAGTTGAGACACCCACATCGAAGCCGGTGACTCGGGCGCCCGATGTCGCCGGTGCTGAGCGCGTCAAGGAGGAGAAGGTCGTTCCGACTCCCAGCAAAGCGAAAAAGGTGCTGCCCTCACCGAAGGCCACCCCGTCGCCGACCCGTTCAAGAAATGCCGGTTCGAAGACGGCGGCTCCGACGGCGACCAAGGGGGCCGCCGCACCGCGGTCGGGGGCCGGCCCGACGGGTGCGAAGGGCGCGGACGTTGCCAATGTGCGCACGGATGGGATCGTGTTCCCCTTTCCTGGGTACCTGAGCAACGTTGTTCGGCAGATCGCACTGAACTGGTCTCCGCGGCGCGTCTCCGCCGCGCTCGTCACCGAAGTGAAGTTCATGATCCGGCGTGACGGATCGGTGGCCGGGATCGAGGTGGTGAAGAGTTCCGGTGATCGCCTGTACGATCTCGACGGCATGGGGGCGATTGAAGCCGTGGGGTCGACACGCAGCTTCGGACCGCTTCCCACAGGCTGGTCCGACGATGTCCTCGTCGTGTATTTCACTTTCGACTACGCACTCCGTCCGAACTGATGCGATTTCGTGTGTCCCGCTCCCTGCTGACCCTCCTCTTGACGCCGGCGCTGCTGGCCTCGGCTTTCGTCGTTCCCCGGGGCGCGGCGGCCCAGGACAAGGGAGTCAGCCTGTCGCTGCAGTATCGCCCAGGGCAGAAGACGACGCTGATCGTTCTGCCGATCGCCGGAATCCAGGGCGACTCCCTGGCGCGGATCATCAGCCGCGATCTCGACTACAGCGATCGCTTCACGATGGTGTCGACGAGCAGTGCGCCCACCATCAATGGCCCGCTGAACTATGCGCTGTTCACGAAACTGGGAGTCGACGGGATCGTGCAGGCGACGGTGCTGCCTTCGGGTTGGATTCGCGTGGCACTGCACGACGTTGGGCTCAAGGCGGTGCGGAACACGAAGGATTTTCCGTTGCCCGTGCCTGTGCAGTCGGCGGGATGGCGTCTCGCGGTCCATGGAGTCTCGGACGGGATCGAGGAGTGGGTCACTGGCGTGCGGGGGATCGCACAGACCCGTATCGCCTTTACGCGCGGCGGTCGCGTGTGGACAACCGACAGTGACGGCGCAAATGTGACCGCCGTGACGCCAAGCGGGATGTCACCGCAGTGGCTGCCGAGTGGGCGCGGGATTGTCTACAGCGTACTGGACGGGGTGCGCAACCCGATCATGTTCACCGATCTGGCCACGGGGGCCCAGCGTGTCCTGGCGAGTGCGCCGGGTGTCGAGCATACGACGCCGGTGGTCTCGCCAGATGGGCGAACGATCGTGTACGCGCGCGGCTCGGATGTGGGAACGGACTTGTATCAGCAACCCATCGATGGCGGCGTGGCGCGGCGGATCACGGTGGGCCGGGGTCGCGCGAGTGCACAAGCGAGCTTCAGCCCTGATGGGCAGCGGCTGGCCTTCATGTCTGATCGCTCCGGGCATCCCGAAGTGTATATTAGTGATCTGGACGGTACGAACACCGAGTTGCTGACGGCGGCGGCTTTTGGTGATCGGGACTATCGTGCGGGGCCGGACTGGTCTCCCGACGGGCGTCTCGTGGCCTTCCAGTCGCGCAATGGTGGCACGTTTCAGATCATGACCATCAATCTGCGTGATCAATCGGTGAGGCAGGTGACGAACGATGGTCGTAACGACGATCCGTCGTGGGCTCCCGACTCGCGGCACGTGGTGTTCACGTCGACGCGTAGCGGGGTCAGGCAGTTGTGGATCGTGGACATCGAAACGGGCCGAACGCGGCAGCTCACGTTCGGTCCGGAAACGCGTCTGTCGGCCTGGTCTCCCCGGTTGGTCGCGCGGTAAGCGCGGTCTTCACTCTCATCTCGTGTAGGAGCAATCGACATGAATCGTGTCTCGCGTGTGCTGATGGTCCTGGTGTCCACGTCCCTTGTGCTCGGTGCCTGCAAGAAGAAGCAGCCCACGCCGGCCCCTGCGCCTGCGCCGGCACCGAGCAACGAAGCGCCGGCACGGAATACCTCACCGGCGCCCACACCCCGTGACACGATGGAGGAGTATCGGGCGAAGGTGGCCGCAGCGCGGGCCCGCCTGCTCGAGACCATCTATTTCGAGTACGATGCGGATGAGTTGCGCGACGACGCGCGGGCCTCGCTCGACGCGAAGCTGGCGATTCTCAACGCCAACCCCGGTCTCCGTATTCGTATTGCCGGCCACTGTGACGAGCGCGGCAGCGATGAGTACAACATCGCCTTGGGCCGTCGTCGCTCGGAAGCTGCCAAGCGGTATCTGACGGATCGGGGTGTGGACGCGTCGCGCATCGAGACGTCGTCCTTCGGACGCGAGCGTCCGGCGGTACCGGGGTCGTCGGAAGACGCATGGTCCAAGAACCGTCGTGATGAGTTCGAGATCACCGCGGGCGGCGATCAGCTTCGCGCCGCTCCGTAATGTCCATGGCCACACCCGGAGGTTTGATCATGCGAGTCCACCGTGTGTGGCGTCTGGTTCCCCTGTTGGTCCTGGTGGCCACGGGGGGCTGCTTTGCCACGCGTGGCGACGTGCGCATCGTGCAGAACGATGTGCTCTCGCTGCGTGCGGAGGTGCTGCGTCGGCAGCAGCAGCAGGAGGAGTCGCTCGCGCAGGTCTTGCGGAGCCTGCAGGTGGCCAGTGATTCCCTGGCGCGGGTCAGCGGCAGAACGGTGACCATCCAGGGCGATGTTCGCGGCGAGATGCGGGCAATTCGAGAGCAACTCCTGCAGGTGCAGACCCTTTTGGGGCAGAGTCAGGCGACCATTGCCCGCCTTAGGGCGGAGCTTGAAGCGCGCAACAATGCGCCTGCACCGCTCTCCGTGCCGGCTCCCACGACTGGGCCGACCGGGCCTCCGTCTGCGTCCGGGACTTCACCCGGCGGTTTACGGACGCCCCCGGCCACCGCTGCGCAGCCGGCCGATTCCTCCCCGCCCAGTGGACCGGGGCCGAACCAGCTCTTCACGAACGGCATGGATCAGCTCAATCGGGGAAGCACCTCCACCGCGCGGACGCTGTTTCAGGAGCTGATCACCACCTATCCCACGTCGGACTACGTGCCCGACGCACAGTATTGGATCGCCGAATCCCTGGCCCGGGAGAACAACCTGGCTGCGGCCGATGCTGCGTATGCCGCGGTGGTGAGTGCACACCCCACATCGGCCAAGGCGCCGACGGCGCTGTACAAGCGCGCCCAGCTCCTGCTCCGACAGAACAATGTCCCGCAGGCGCGCCAACTGTTCGAACAGGTCATGGCGAAGTATCCGCGCAGCAATGAAGCGGCGCTGGCAGAAGAGACTCTCAAGACGTTGCGCTGAACGGCGTGGCCGAAGGGACGAACGAGCAATCGATGTCAGGACGTAGCGCGGGGGAGATGCCGTTTCTCGATCATCTCGAGGAACTGCGGTGGCGGCTGTTTCGGTGTGCCCTCGCCATCGCGGCCGGGGTAATTGTCGCGTTCACGCTGCTGTATACCAAACGCGTCGATATCGTTGGCATCCTGGCGGCGCCAATCCAGCCCTATCTCAAGCAGCCCCTCATGGTCACGCATGTGGGTGACCTGTTCGATATCGTGATGAGTGCCTCGGTAACGCTGGGGATGATCGCGGCCTCACCGGTCATCGTCTGGCAGGTTTGGGGGTTCCTGTCGCCCGCGCTCTACGGGCATGAGAAGAGGGTGGTCATCCCGGCGCTCGTCGCCGCCGCATTGCTGTTCCTCGCCGGCATGGCCCTGGCGTTTGAATACGTATTGCCGGTGACACTGGCCTTCTATGCCAGCTTCGAGAGCGAGTCCGTGAACACGATGCAGACCGTTGACGGGTATTTCTCGTTCGTCACCTCGATGTGCCTGGCATTCGGTGCCATTTTTGAACTGCCCGTGGTGATCGCGCTGTTGTCTGCGCTCGGTATCGTGCAGCCGGAGTTTCTCGCCCGTTTCCGGCGGCATGCCTTGGTGGGGTGTCTGCTCGCGGCCGCGTTGATCACCCCTGGCAGTGATCCGACGTCGCTGATCATGCTCACGATTCCGTTGTACTTGTTGTACGAGGCCTCGATCACGGTCTCACGCGTGATTGCCAGGCGACGCGAACACCGTCTCGCGGCCGATGTGGCGTGACGGGGGCTGCGTGACGAGGTGCGCGTGAGGGGTCGCCGACGAGCAGTGATGCAGGGGGTGTTGTGGGCCTGCGGGCTCGGGATGTTTCCGATGGCCTCGACTGCGCAGGCTCAGGTTCGCCCACCCGTTGCGCAGCCGCCCGGTGTTCCGCCCATCGTCCTGCCGACCTCGCTTCCCCAGGCTGGTACGCCGCGCGAACGGACTGGCGGTCCCGACAGCGTGCGAGCGCTGAGTAAGGAGCGCAAGGTCTTCGAGTGGAGCGCTCCGGACTCCGTGATGCGCGCCCTGCTTGATCGGGAGGGGTACCGGAAGGTGCAGTATCAGGGCGATACCGTGCAGTTCGATGCGGTCACGCGGATCCTGACGCTCAAGGGAAAGCCCTCCGGGGTCCAGCGTGATGAGACACTGCTGGTGGGCGACTCCGTCACGTACAACGATTCCACGAAAACGGTGGTGGCGCTTGGTGATTCCGTGCTGCTGCGGGATCCTACGCAGGCCGACGCCGACGACTTCATCGCCAACGGGCGCATCGAGTATGATCTGGTTTCGCGCCAGGGAATCACCGGAGCCTTCTCGACCTCGGTGACATCGGGGCAGCGTCTGTATCTGAGTGCCCGGCAGAGCGCACTGGTCGCCGATTCAGTCGTGAGCGGACGGCATATCGTGTACGCGAAGAACGGATCGTTCACCTACTGCGATCACACGGAACCCCATTTCCATTTCACGACCGGTGAAATGAAGTTCATTTCCCAGAACGTGATGGTGGCTCGCCCTGGCGTGCTGTATATCGGCGAGGTCCCGGTGTTCTGGATCCCGTTCTTCTTTCAGGATATCCGGTCGGGGCGCCGTAGCGGATTGCTGACGCCGAACTTCGGCATGGCGGAGTTGTTTCGGAACAGTCCGTCCTACCGGCGCAGTGTGCAGAATATCGGCTACTTCATGGCCATCAATGATTATATGAATTTCGAGACCTCCTTCGACTGGCGCAGCGGCGCGCGCAGTTCGGAGGCAGACCCGGGATTCATCCGCGGAAACGCGGAGCTGCGGTACAAGTGGCTCGATCGCTTTGCGAGCGGCGAGTTCGCCGCGAGTTACATGGGGCTCCGGAACGGGACGACCAACACCTCGTATACCTGGAATCACAGCCAGGATTTTTCGCGGAATACCCGTCTCACGGCCAGGCTGAACTGGGTGCAGAACACCATGGTGCAGCGGGCCACCACGGTGAACCCCGTGGCAGCGAACGCCACGATTCGTTCCCAGCTGAACTACCAGACCAAAATCGGGCCGGCGGCGATCAATGTGGGCGGTTCGCGGGTACAGTATCCAGGGCGCACACAGGTCGACATGGAGTTCCCGTCGCTCAATGTGACCACGGGTTCACTCGAAGCCGGACCTGCCACGTGGACGCCCTCGCTGCGTTTCGCCATGTCCAGCCAGAGCCGCATTGATCAGGGGTTGCAGTTCCCATTCGTGTACAATGCCCGCCCCGCTGGAGGCATTGACAGTACGCGCTTCCGGGCCGGTCGGTCGAATATGCAGCTGCAATTCGATACCCCGATCAAGCTCTGGGACTTTCAGTGGCAGAATGCCTTTACCATGAGCGAGCGGGTCAATGATTTCCCCGAGCAGCGGGAAGTCATTGCGGTGCATGACACGTCACAGCGCTCCACGAGGGTCTTCGCGAAGACCTTCGATGCCAATATCGATTGGCAGACCTCGTTCAACCTTCCGCGCTTCTTCCAGGGAACCTGGAACGTTTCGCCTGCCATTACGCTGGCGAACGTGGAGTCGGGAGCCGGACTCTTCGTGCGCACGGAACGCAGCGGTGGCCGGTGGGTGCAGCAGGGCAAGCGACTGAATTACTCGGTCTCGTCGTCGCCAACGCTCTACGCCATGCTGCCCGGCTTCGGTCCGGTCGCCCGTTTCAGGCACTCGATCAATCCGAGCATCACGTATTCCTATTCGCCCCAGGCGTCGGTGAGCGACGACTTTCTGGAAGCCCTGGGTCGCACGCGAATCGGTTACGTCGGGGCGCTGGCGCAGAACCGCATCGGCATCAACCTGGCAACCAATCTCGAGGCGAAGTTGAGACCGCCTGCCGATTCGGTGGGTCTGGATGACGGGGCCGGTCGAAAGATCCGGTTGTTGTCGCTCAATTTCTCATCGATCACCTACGATTTCGTCAGGGCCGATACCCTGGGGAACGGCATCGCCGATCGGACATTCACCATTGGCGGCCGTACTGACCTGCTTCCAGGCTTCGATTTCAGAACGTCCTACGATCTCTTTCAGGGCGATATTGCGTCGGACTCTGCAACCTTCGACCCGTATCGCACGGAATTCGGCGTCACATTCTCGCTCGATGGCAAATCGGGTCTGGTGGCCCTGGTCGGCCGGCTGTTCGGGCGCAATGCGAGTCTGGCCTCTGACAGCGCGACGACCGCCCGACGGCAGAGTGCCAGCAACGACATGGTGGACCAGCAATCGCGCAACATGAATGCTGCCGGCGGTGGCTCCATGCGCGGCATGCAGCAGGCCCTTCCGTCGGGGCAGGGATGGCGGCTCAGTATTCAGTACAATGCCGCACGGCAGCGGCCGGTACGGGGGGGAACGCAGATCGTCAACAACCCCGAGGCAATCTGTGAGGGTCAGAAGCCCTTTGGCATTCTGGCCTATGACCTGTGCGTACAGAATGCCCAGAGCGCTCCGCCAACTGGCGCCTACAGTGGGCAGAGTGCAATCGGCGCGCCCGTGTTCATCCAGCCCCCCACCCAGAACGTGAACGCGACCATGTCGTTCAACATCACCGAAAACTGGGCGGCCCAGTGGACGACGCAGTACGACGCGGTACGAGCACGGTTCTCCAGTCAGCAAATCGGACTTCAGCGTGCGATGCACGATTGGAATGCGGTATTTTCCTTCTCCCAGACCAATAGCGGGAGTTTCGCCTTCAACTTCTTCATTGCTCTGAAGGCACAGCCGGAGCTCAAGTTCAATTACGACCGGCAGACCTATCGGTCGACGAACTACTGATACATTTGCAGTGGGTGTCGTTCTCCTGGTTTTCCCATGCCGTCAGGCCCCGATGACCCGGGGCCGATCCGTGCGTCCGCACGCTCCCTGATCAATCGGAGTCCTGGTGTTGCACCTCACAGGTCGTTCCTTGCGCATTGCCGATGTGCTGGCCGTTGCCGATCGGCGTATGCCGGTTTCGCTCTCGCCCGAGGCCCGCAGTCGCATGGACGCGACTCGCCGGGTCGTGCAGTCAGCGGTGGATCGGGGAGAGCCGGTTTACGGGATCAATACCGGGTTCGGCAAGCTCTCCGAGTTCACGATCGCCACGCCGCAGTTGGCGGCGCTGCAGCGCAATCTCGTGCGAAGCCATGCCGCTGGGGTTGGCGATGCGTTGCCGGAGCGGGAAGTGCGCGCCATGATGCTGCTGCGCGCCAATGTACTGGCCACCGGATACGCCGGTGCCCGCGCCTCGGTGGTGGAGCGTCTGCTCGCGATGCTCAACGCCGGTGTGTGGCCGGTGGTGCCCGAACAGGGCAGCGTGGGAGCGAGCGGCGATCTGGCGCCCTTGGCGCATCTCGCCCTGGCACTCATCGGTGAAGGGCCGGCTCGACTGGGCGATCGGGAAGGACCAGCGACAGAGTTGTTGGCGGCCGTGGGGCTCGAACCGGTGGTGCTCGAAGCCAAGGAAGGGCTGGCGCTGATCAACGGAACGCAGGCGCATACGGCGGTGGCCTCCCTGGCCGCGGCCGAACTCACGTCGCTGTGGCGCACGGCACACGTGGCAACAGCCATGAGCCTGGAAGCTTTGTTGGGGACCCCTGATGCATTCGATGCACGCATTCAGGATGCGCGCGGGCAGTTGGGGCAGTCCGAGTCCGCCGCACTCCTGCGTTCGCTGCTCAGCAACAGTGAGATCCGCGAGTCCCACCGTTATGGCGACCCCCGTGTGCAGGATGCCTATGCACTGCGCTGTGTTCCACAGGTACATGGGCCTGCGCTCGATACGCTGCGTTTCGCCCGCGGCATCATCGAGCGGGAACTCAATGCGGCGACCGATAACCCGCTGGTGCTCGACACGGGTGAGCTGTTGAGCGGCGGCAACTTCCACGGCCAGGCCGTCGGGATGGTGAGCGATTTTCTGGCCATCATCTGTGCGAACCTTGCAGTGATCAGTGAGCGCCGCATCGATCGCGTGGTACATCCCGACTTCAATCAGGGCTTGCCGCCCTTCCTGGCGGCCTCGCCGGGCGTCGAGTCTGGGCACATGATGTCGCAGGTGACCGCTGCCGCGCTGGCCAGCGAGTGCAAGGCGCTGGCGCACCCCGCCAGCGTGGATTCCATTCCCACCGACGGCAACAAGGAAGATGTGGTGCCAATGGCGATGGGGGCCGCCACGCGACTCCGGCGCTCCGTGCGCAATCTGCGTCATGTGCTGGCCATTGAACTCATCACGGCCGCCGAAGGGCTCGAGTACCGTCGCCCGTTGCGGAGCAGCGCGGCGGTGGAGAGGGCGCATCACATCGTGCGGCAGTATGTGGCGAAAGCGGATGGGGATCGACCACCCGGTCCCGATATCACCCGACTGGCCGACGCGATTGCGTCCGGCGTCTTCGACGATCTCACGGAATCGGTGGTACTATGAGCCAGACCGAACAGCGGCCTGAGGCCGCCACGCCGACACATGGCCCACGCCCTGTGCGGGCCCCTCGCGGCACCACACTGCGCTGCCGGGGTTGGGAGCAGGAAGCGGCGTTGCGCATGCTGATGAACAACCTCGATGCGGAAGTCGCCGAGAGGCCGGACGATCTCGTCGTCTACGGTGGCACGGGTCGAGCCGCGCGTTCCTGGGAGGCGTTCGACGCCATTGTGCGGACACTCGAGACGCTGGGGGACGACGAAACCCTCCTGGTTCAGAGTGGCAAGCCCGTGGCGGTGTTCCGCACACACGCTGACGCGCCGCGTGTACTCATCGCCAATGCGAACCTTGTGGGACGCTGGGCCACGTGGGAGGAGTTCCGTCGTCTCGAGCGCCTAGGGCTCACAATGTACGGACAGATGACGGCCGGTTCCTGGATCTACATCGGTAGCCAGGGCATCGTCCAAGGCACCTACGAGACCTTTGGCTCGGTTGCGGCCAAGCACTTCGGGGGTACGCTGGAAGGTCGCCTGGTGGTGACAGCGGGTCTGGGTGGCATGGGTGGGGCGCAGCCGCTGGCCGCGGCGATGCATGGTGCGGCGGTCCTGGGGGTCGAAGTCGATCCGACGCGCATCGCCAAGCGCATCGAGACCCGCTACTGCGATCGACAGACGGGGTCTCTGGATGAGGCACTCACCTGGCTTCGGGACGCGCAGTCGCGCCGTGTGGGGCTCTCTGTGGCGCTGCTCGCCAACGCCGCCGATGTGCTTCCCGAACTCGTGCGTCGTGGCATCACGCCGGATGTCGTGACGGATCAGACGAGCGCACACGACATGCTGGTCGGATACCTGCCGCAGGGCCTTTCTCTTGCCGAAGCGGCCGCGCTGCGGGCATCCGATCCCGCCACCTATCTGGCGCGAGCGACGGCAAGCGTGGTGGAACATGTGAAGGCCATGCGTGTGATGCAGGATCGTGGAGCCGTGGCATTCGACTACGGCAACAATATCCGCACGGTGGCATTCGACGCGGGTGTGGATGATGCGTTCCGGATTCCCGGGTTCGTTCCGGAGTACATCCGCCCACTGTTCTGCGAAGGCAAGGGACCGTTCCGCTGGGCTGCGCTGTCCGGCGACCCTGCGGACATCGCGCGGACCGACGAGCTGGTCCTCGAACTCTTTCCGCACGACCAGCAGCTCCGCCGTTGGATCACGCTGGCACGCGAGCGCATCGCGTTTCAGGGATTGCCCGCGCGCATCTGCTGGCTGGGGCAGGGAGACCGTGCGCGCTTTGCCGTGGCGTTGAACGATCTCGTGGCGCGAGGTGAGGTGTCGGCGCCGATCGTGATTGGACGGGATCATCTGGACACGGGGAGCGTGGCCTCGCCCTTCCGCGAAACCGAGGCGATGAAGGATGGTAGTGACGCGATTGCCGACTGGGCGATTCTCAACGCGCTGCTCAATGTGGCCAGCGGGTCGAGCTGGGTGTCGTTCCATCATGGTGGCGGAGTGGGTATCGGAAACTCCCTGCATGCCGGGCAGGT
>CAZPJX010000028.1:0-19089 GCA_964586985.1 uncultured Gemmatimonas sp.
CGTGAGAACATCGTACGTCATGTGGAGATGGGCAAAGATCATTATACCGCCGCGCGAGAAGGCACCGATGAAATCGGGCTCGCGGTGGCGGCCACCACGTTCTCCATCGTGGCCGTGTTCGTACCCATTGCCTTTCTCAATGGCGAGGCGGGGCAGTGGTTCAAGCCCTTCGCCCTGACCATCGCGTGTTCCGTGCTTGTGTCGCTATTCGTGTCGTTTTCGCTCGACCCGATGCTGTCCGCGTACTGGGCCGATCCGCATCTCGAAGAGCATGAAAAGAGCTGGCTGACGAAACGGCTTGATAGGTTCAACCACTGGTTCAACGGGCTCGCGGCTGGATACCGTCGTCTCGTGGGGTGGGCCCTGGATCACCCGAAGAGCATGGTCCTGCTTGCGGTGACGTCCTTCGTGGTGGCATTGGCCATGCCGGCAACGGGTATCGTCGGCGGCGGATTCTTTCCGGTCGAGGACAACGGCGAGCTTCAGGTCAATGTGGAATCGCCGCCAGGGGCCAATCTCGACTATCTCCGTCAGAAGGTGACCGAGACCCTTACCATGGCGGCGAAGTATCCCGAGGTGCGGTATTCCTTTGTGACCGCGGGTGGGGAGAGCGGCGCGGTGGACGTGGCGAGCGTGTATCTCAAGCTCAAGACCAAGGCGGCGCGGAAGGCGGCTGGCGAACGGGACGCGGAGACGCTTGCCGCGGCTCTGCGCGAGGACGTGAAGAAGATTGGCGGCGCAACGGTGTCCGTGTTCACCAGCGATTTCGCCGGCCAGGAGAAACAGATCTCGCTGGAGCTGCGTGGGAACAACAAGGTGGCACTCCAGCAGGTAGCGGATCAGTACCTCGCGGCGCTCAAGAGCACACCGGGCGCGGTGGACGTGGGTCTCAGCACCAAGGGGCAGAAGCCGGAACTCACGGTGCAGATCGACCGGGCGCTTGCCGGCGCGATGGGCGTCAGCGTGGGGCAGGTGGCGCAGACCATCCGCCCGGCCTTCGCCGGTCTGGATGCCGGCGACTGGGTAGATCCCAACAACGAGACGCGCAAAGTGATGGTGCGCCTCGCGCCGGAGGCTCGCACGCGAGGGACAGATCTGGCGCAGTTGCCGATTGCCGTGGGCCAGGGCTCGAGCAGTACGCTGATTCCCCTCGAGCAGGTGGCGAAAATCCGGAGTGAGCTGGGTCCGGCCATCGTCAACCATCTCAACCGCGACAACGTGATCAAGGTGCAAGCCAACGTTGCCGGCCGTTCCCTCACGGAGGTCATGGACGACCTCGAGCGCAAGACACGGGAGATCACTGTGCCTCCGGGTGTGACGTTCTCGAGCGGCGGTCAGGTGGAGCAGCAGAACGAGGTGTTCAGTTCCATCTTCATCGCACTCGGCGTCGCCGTGGCGCTCATGTACATGATTCTGGTGGTGCAGTTCGGATCCTTCCTCGATCCGATTGCCATTCTGATCTCACTGCCGCTCTCGCTCATCGGCGTCATGGGCGCCCTGGCGATCACCGGGAACACCATCAACCTGATGAGTCTCATTGGGGTGATCCTGTTGTGCGGCATTGTGGCCAAGAATGCCATTCTGCTCATCGACTTCGCCAAGTGGGCGCGCGAGCGCAACGGGATGCCGCTGCGAGAAGCACTGATCGAGGCTGGCGCGATCCGCCTGCGCCCCATCCTGATGACCACATTCGCGCTCATCGCCGGCATGATCCCTGTTGCCCTTGGTGGCGGAGAGGGGGGGCAGTTCCGAGCCCCATTGGGCGTCGCGGTTATTGGCGGCGTTGTGACAAGTACGGTGCTGACGCTGCTTGTGATCCCGACCTTCTACGAAATCTTCGACAACATGCGGACTGGGGCCCTGCGCCGGTTCGGATTGACGCCGCCTCACACGGGTCAGTTCCGGGTCGTGGATATCGCGGTATCGGGAGACTGAACCGAGACCACGGACAGTGCGCGCCCAGAGGGCGACCACTGTCCGTCGTCGCGTGGGTGACGGGTGAACTCCGTGTATGGTGTGGGGTTACATTCCCAGCCCTATGCGCTCGTGGTTTTTCCCCGCCCTATTGGTTGCCGGTGGCTGGCTGACAGCTCTGTCCGACGGTCCGTGGACGTATGTCCTCCTCGGAGCCAGTGTGATTCTCACCGAGGAACTGGGACCGATCTTCGGGGGGATTGCCGCACACGAGGGGGAGCTGCACCTCGGACGGGTGATCGTGGCCATGACCGTCGGTGGCTGGGTGGCGACGGGCTTGCTGTACGGGGTGGGACGCTGGAAGTGGGATGTCATCCGTCGCCGATTTCCCAGCGCACGCAGCACGGGTACCGTGGCGCTTCGGGTGGTGCGCAACAATCCCCTCAAAGCGTCCTTCTTTGTCCGATTCGCGTTCGGCCTCCGCATCATCTTGCCCATGGCGTGCGGGGCTGCCGGCGTGCCGCTCTACATCTTTCTGCCGGTTTCATTGGTAGGTTCGCTGGCGTGGACTGCCAGTTTCACGGCACTCGGGTATGCGGCCGGCGAGGCCGCGGTGCAGGCCATGGGCCACATCGGTCAAGCTGGTGAACTGATCGGGGCCGTGCTGCTGACGGTGGCGGTGCTTGCCTTCGTGCGCTGGCAGCGACGAAGAGGTGAGCGCAAGAACGCGCGGGCCGAACAACGTCCGTCCTAGGTGCCATTTCGGGAACCACCTACGCCCCAGCCAGCTCCCGCGCGGCCTCCCGCAATTCACGCCATGCCAGTTCGACGTGCTCGCGGTCGGTACGGATGTTGCCGATGGCGAGACGTAAGGTGTAGCGGTCCTCGAGCTTCGTGTGGGAGAGGTACACCTGCCCCCGTGCGTTCACGCGCTCCATGATGGCGGCATTTGCCGCCGCAATGCTGTCTTCACTGGCCCCAGCAGGTGCATATCGGAAACAGACCAGGGAGAGCGTGACGGGCGCCATGATTTCCCAGCCGCCCTCGAAGTGCACCATGCCGGCAAACTCACGCGCGAGCTCGCAGTGGTGCCGGATGCGTTCGGCGATACCTTCCGCCCCGAAGGCACGAATCACCATCCAGAGCTTGAGCGCACGGAACCGGCGGCCGAGCTGGATACCGTAGTCCATCAGATTGGTGGCGCTGTCCGGCGTGCGCGTGACGAGGTATTCGGGCAGCAGCGCAAAGGCGCGGCGCAGGGTGTCCGAATCACGGGTATACAGCACCGAACAGTCTACCGGCGTGAAAAGCC
The DNA here is from genome assembly GCA_964586985.1 of uncultured Gemmatimonas sp. Classification (GTDB taxonomy): domain Bacteria; phylum Gemmatimonadota; class Gemmatimonadetes; order Gemmatimonadales; family Gemmatimonadaceae; genus Gemmatimonas. The sequence continues at coordinate 3,227 of CAZPJX010000028.1, forward strand.
ATTTGTGCGGATTGACTACCAATGAATCCGCGCCGTCCACGCCATCGAGGACATAGCGCAACTCGGGAACGATCGCGGCCACCCCACCGTAGGCAGCGTCCACATGCACCCAGCACCCGTAGCGACGGGCAACCCGCACAATCTCCGGCACCGGATCGATACTGGTGATGCTCGTGGTCCCCACGCAGGGCACGACCGCAATGGGGCGGTATCCCGCAGCCACGTCAGCGGCCAGTGCGGCCTCGAGCGCATCGGGGCGCATGCGAAACTGCGCATCCACGGCGATCTTCACGCAGTTCTCGTGGCCAATGCCCAGCGCCATGACGGCCTTGTCGATGGATGAGTGGGCGTGCTGACTGCAGTACACGCGCAGACGTGGGACGTCGCTGCGCGCTGCGAGGCCCTTGCTGCGCACATCGAGACCGGCGCGCTCCCGGGCGGCCGCGAGTGCGTAGAAGGTGCTGACGCTCGCGGTGTCGGTGATCTGCCCCCACCAGCCGTTGCCCATCCCCATGAGCTGACGGAGCCAGTCGAGCGTGAGTTCCTCGAGTTCCGTGACGGCCGGGCTGGTGATCCACAGCATGCCGTTGGCGTTGAGCGTCGCTGTCAGCAGCTCGCCAAGGATTCCCGGATAAGGTGCCGAGTTCGCGAAATAGGCGAAGAATCCGGGATGATTCCAGTGCGTGATGCCCGGCAGGATGGTTGCGTGGAAGTCTCGCAGCATCGAGTCCAGCGGCTCCCCGTGTAGCGGAGGGCTGGCCGGTAGCGCCTGACGGACGTCTCCAGGGCGCACCCGACTGCGTACCGGATGCATCGAGGGGTTCTCGAGATAGTCGACGATCCAGTCCACCACGGCGTGCGCCGCCATCCGGAACTCGGTCGCAGGCAGATCTCCGAAGGGAGAGGCCGGTGTCGCCGGAGGGTGCGCGTCGTACGGGCCGTGATCCTGGAAGGCGTCGGTCATGTCTCTGAAGCTCACCACGCACCCACTTTCCCGCCAGCGGTGGTTCGGGGCTGTTGCGGTCATCCGGCGAACTCCGTAGCGTCAGGTATGACTGCATCCTCCCGGCGCGATTTTCTGCGCGACTCGGCGGTGATCGGTGCCGCCTCCCTGCTGGCGCCCACCACGGTGGCAGCGTCCGCCGCCCTCACCCAAGGGGCACTGACTGCTTCGGCGCTGTCCCCGCATCCCGGACCGCTTCACGAGGTCGCGCAGGACGAGGCGTATTGGAAAAAGGTGGCCGATCAGTATCGCGTCACCGACGCGGTCACCAATCTCGAAGCCGGGTATTGGGGCCTCATGGCGCAGCCGGTGCTCGCCAAGTATCACGAGCATATCGAGCGCATGAACCGTGAAAATTCGTACTTCGCGCGGCGTGAATATCCGCCGCTGATGCGTGGTGTGCGAGAGCGGGTGGCACAGTTCGTGGGCGCCAAGCCCTCGGAAATCGCATTCTCCCGCGGCGCGACGGAGGCGTTGCAGGCGCTCATCAGCCAGTACAATCGCGTGGGGGCGGGGGACACGGTGATGTACGCCGATCTCGACTACAATGCGATGCAGTGGGCCATGAACGGGCTTGCGCAGCGCGTGGGCGCGAAGGTCGCGCGTTTCGACATCCCGGAGCCCGCGACGCACGCAAACATCCTCGAAGCCTACACGCGGGCCCTCGACGCCAATCCGCGCACCAAGCTGTTGCTGCTCACGCACTGCAACAACAAGACCGGCCTGCTCCTGCCGGTCAAGGATGTGGCGGCGCTGGCGCGCAGCCGCGGCGTGGATGTGGTGGTGGACGCCGCGCACTCGTTTGGCCAACTCCCGCTTACCATGGATGCTCTGGGTGCGGACTTCGTGGGCATCAATCTGCACAAGTGGATCGGAGCCCCGGTGGGCGCCGGTGTGATGTACATCCGTGAGGGTCGGCTCGATGCCATCGACCGCGCCCACGCTGATGAGAGTGCGCCGCCGTCCCGTATCGATAGCCGGCTCCATACCGGTACGGTGAACTTCGCCACGATGATGACCGTTCCCGACGCGATCGACTTTCAACAGTCCATCGGATTGGCGCAGAAGCGTGCGCGCCTGCGCTTTCTGCGCGATCGCTGGGTCAAGGCGGTACGGGATGTGCCCGGTGTCGATGTGCTCACGCCGGATGACGCCGATCTGGTGGGCGCCATTTCCTCATTCCGTCTACACGGACGAGGCGCGTCCGATGCCAACACCGCCATCGCCCGCACACTGCTCGAAGAATTCAAGCTCTTCACGTTCCAACGCACCGGGATCGCCAAGGGCGACTGTGTGCGGGTCACACCGACCCTCTACAACACCCCGGCCGACGCCGATAGACTGGCGTCGGCCATCAAGACGATCGCTGCGCGGGGGTGAGGCGCCGCACTTACGGGTTCTCCGCGGACCTCGCCGCGATCGTCCTCGTACCGTGACGTCGCGGCGGGTACCCGTGGATATCAGTTGTCGCCGCGGGGTTTGGCTTCCGCCGGACGCACCGTGGGGTACTCGATGCCGAGCTGCTCGAGGTAGGTTTTGAACTTCGTTGGATCGTAGTAGAGCTTCCGCTGCTGCTCACGGAACCGCGCCATGATATCGGCGTTCAGGTACGTGGGCGGTTGATCGAAGGGCCGAATGAAGGGCTGATACTTCACGTCCTTCGTCTGCACGTTGTTGAAGTAATCCCATGCATCCGTCACCACCTTCGGCGTCATGAAGATGTCGAGCATGGTCAGGGCCTGCACCTTGGCACCGGCGAGCGCCCCCTTGTGCGCGATGGGTGTTGCCATGGAGATGGCATTGGCCCAGTTGTGTCCCGGCAGTCCGGGAATATTGGACGGATACCGCAGTGTGATGGTGGGCATGTTCCAGGCCACGTCACCAATGTCGTCCGAGCCGCCGCCGGTCCAGTTCACGGGCGTCGCTGCGCCACGCAACTGCGTATTCACCTGCTCCGAAAGGCCGAAGTCGGGTGAACCGAGCTCCTTCTGCAGTCCCTTGGCCAGAGTCTGGTCCTTGTCGTCCCACTTGGGCATGCCAACGCGCACGACGTTCTGGTGCATCGCTTCGGCGACCGGCTTGCTGAAGTGCGCCGACCAGCCGCTGCCGAGGATGTTCACGGTATCGAGCTTGGTGTCCGTCATCATGGCGGCCCCTGCGGCGATCTTCTTGCCGATCTCGAAGAGCGCCATGGTGCGCGGGTAGTCCTGCTCGCGGAAGTAGAACCAGATGCTCGCGGTGCTGGGCACCACGTTCGGCTGATCGCCGCCGTCGCGGATGACGTAATGCGAGCGTTGCTGCAGCCGCAGATGCTCACGGCGGAACTCCCAGCCCTGCGCCATGAGCATTACGGCATCGAGGGCGCTCTTCCCGCGCCACGGTGCACCAGCGGCGTGCGCACTCTCGCCGCGGAACTTGAACTCGGCGGAAATGAGCGCACTGGAACCGCTGGCACCCCAGGAGACGCCCAGATCGCTGCCGACGTGCGTGAACAGCGTGACGTCGGTGTTCTTGAAGATGCCGGCGCGCACCAGAAACGCCTTGCCGGCCATCTGCTCCTCGGCGACGCCGGGCCACAGCAGGATTGTGCCGTTGATCTTGTCGCGCTGCATGAGCTGCTTGACCACGATGGCCGCGACCATGTTCACGGCCTGGCCGGAGTTGTGTCCTTCACCGTGACCCGGACCACCCTGAATCATGGGGTCGTGGTAGCCCACACCGGGCTTGCTGCTGGCCTGCGGAATGCCGTCCACGTCGGAGCCCAGGGAGATCTCGGGCTTGCCCGTGCCGTAGCTCCACTTGGCGGTCCAGGAGCTTGGAATGCCGGCCACCCCCTTCTCGATCGTGAAGCCTTCCTTCTGCAGCACGGTGGTGATGTACTTCTGGCTCTCGAATTCCTGGAAGCCGAGCTCCTGGAATGAGAACAGCATGTCCACGATCTCCTGGACCTGCTTCGATCGGGACTCGACCATCTGCAACGCTTCAGCCTTGAGTTTCTCCAGGCGCGGGTCGCCGGAGACCACTGCGGTGGCCGGGCTGGATGGAGCCGACCCCGCCTGTTGCGCGTGGGCCGGGACAGATATCAGAGACAGGGACGCCAGGGCGAGGACATGGCGCATCAGAACGGGGCTGCTCCGTGGTTTCGAACGGAACAGTGGCGGGAGGAAGGGCACGGGGGAATCTCCGGTAACGTGAGGCAGCCAGGGTCGAACTGATCGAAGTTACGTTTGGTGAGGAGAAACCGCTTGTCCTCGCCCTGCGTAGGGGATGGGGTCCAGCGCATCTGGTGTCCTGCGCCTGTTCCGATATTCCGCCCGACGTCCCTCGCATGCCTCACGCCGTCGTCTCCCGCTTGCCGTTCGCTGTGGCCGTCGGTGCCCTGGTGGCCCTCGCCGCTACCTCTCTCGAAGCACAGGAACGCGGGCCGGCGCGGTCAACCCGGGATACCCTCACACGAGCCCAACGGGCGACCGTACGGGAGGCGACCCGGGAGGCCACTCGCGAGGCGCGCACGATCACCCGCCGGTTGAGTGCGGAGGATAGTGTGGCTCGAGTCGCACTCACTGATGCGGCGGCAACCACGGCGTTCGCGACCCCCGAGGCCCGCGCCATTCTGCTCAAGGCCCGGGAAGCGCGGGAACTTCAGGACAGCGCACTCCGCTCCTACAAGGCCACAACGACCCAGCGCATATCGGTGAGTCTGGGTGCGCGGAAGGTCGGACTCGAGAAGCTCCTCTTTCGCAGCGACAATGTGGCCGAAGTCTCCTGGCGACGCGGTGTGGGAATCTGGATCACACCGCAGGGTTCGCGAATGACCGTCCCGATGGCGTCCAAGGTGCGGGGCGACATCGTCTCATCGGTCAGCATCCCGTACTTTCCGGGACGTGAGCAGCTCTGGTATCCCTCGTCGGATTTCGCCGTCGTGAAGACCAATGTGGACGAGCGGGACATCATTCATCCGCTCGCCCGTGGTGCGGAGCGCTGGTACCGCTACGAGGCCGGTGATTCGGTCGACATCCGCATCGCCAATGATCGGGTCATCCACCTGCGCGAGCTCAGGATCACGGCACGCAAGCCGGAATGGCATACCTTCGTGGGGTCCTTCTGGTTCGACCGCGACGGTGGACAGCTGGTTCGTGCCGCCTACCGCATGGCGGCCGAGCTGGATATCTGGAACGTGGCCGGCGAAGAAGCCGCACGTGACCTGCTGGAGGACAAGTCTCTTGCCCCCGTGCGGGATTCCATTCTGCGAGCCCGTCTGCCCCGAGATCTCTATGTGAAGGACAGCACCAGGCGCGCGCAGACCGCGAGCCGGGATAATCCGAGTGACGACGAGGTACCGGGATGGGTGGCCGCGACGTTCCGGCCGGCGAAGGCGCGTCTCGATGCCATTACCGTGGAGTACGCCCTCTATCAGGGTCGGTTCTGGCTGCCGCGTGCCCACAGCGCCACGGCGAGCATGGACCTCATGTTCATGCGCGTCCCCTTTCGGATGGATGAGAAGTTCACGTACGAGTCTGTGGACGGAGATTTCACCCTCCCGCCGCTTCCCCCATCGCGCAATCGCTTCGCGACGGATTCCACGGTGATCGACTCGCTTGCCGTCGACGTGGGAAGTAGTTCTGCGACGTTTACGGTAGGATTCGGGAGCAAGGAGGGTGATCGGCGGAGCCAGCGGCAGGACTCCCTGGAGGCCGCGCGCTATGGCGCGGCGAAGGTGCGGCAGTGCGAGAAGGATTCAACCTGGACACGCATCGAGAATCGCTATGACGGAGCGGTGAAGGTCGCCTATTCCCTGCCCTGTGACATGTCACGGTTGCGCACCTCGTCGGCACTGCCGTCCGAAACGGCCGCCGACGAATCCCTGTTCGACCTGCGCAGCCAGGAAGAACTGGTGAATGCGCTCGGCTTGTCGTTGCAGGCCGGATGGGCGCCGCAGTTGCCGAAGATCCGCCTGGGTTCGGATCTCGTGCGCTACAACCGCGTGGAAGGACTATCGGTTGGCATTGAGGCCAGTCAGGTGTTGGGTGCAGGGTTTACGGTTCGAGCCGTGGGCCGCCTCGGTCATGCGGATCTCCACGCCAATGGTGAGTTCTCCCTGGCACGAAGCACCGGAGCCAGAACAGTCACAGCCAGCGCCTATCATCGCCTGTCGGCCTTCAATCCCGAATGGGCCGGTGCCTTGTCGCTGGGGCCGTCGTTGCCGGCATTCCTGTATGGGCGTGATGAGGGGTTCTACTACCGGAGCATGGGCGTTTCACTCCGGGAGCAGCGGGATGGTCGGCACGGTACTGCCGAGTATGGGCTCTTTCTGGAGCGTCAGTGGACGGCCGGCGATACGGGTGTGGTCAACACCTTCTCGTTGGCGCGGGCCTTTGGGGGCCGGCGGTTCGGCAACAACCTCGAGGCTGAGCCCGGGGCATACGCTGGCCTGAGTGGATCGCTGACACGTCTGCTCATCGAGCGAGTGGGTGGACTGCGGCTGACGGGGATACTGCGTGGCGAGGCGGCCACCGGCACCTTTACCTATGCGCGCAGCGCGCTCGAGAGCACGATCTCCCGACCGCTTGGGAAAGCGGCCCTCGCGCTCACCGGCAGCATCGGCACCTCCGTGGGGCGCGTGCCCGCGCAGCGTCGCTGGATGCTGGGAGGATTGCGCACGGTCCGTGGCCAGTTGCCGGGTACACAGGGCGGCGATACCTACTGGTTCACACGCACCGAAATCGGCACGCGTGCTGGTGCCATCAGACCCGTGGCATTTTTCGACGTGGGATGGGCGGGTCGCCGCGAGGCGCTTGGCCGCATTCAGCCGCAGCGAGGTGCGGGCATCGGTCTGGGCCTGCTGGATGGGCTGCTGCGTTTCGATCTCGCGAAGGGACTCTACCCCTTCAAGGGATGGCGCAGTGACTTCTATCTCGAAGCGCCGATCTGAGGATTTCGCTGTCCGTACAAGGTGCCGCGGTGTTCACCTCGTGCTCCGCGAATCACGCTGGCGGCAGAGCGAAGCCCTGCCGCCAGCGACACATCACGACAATTGCTCGACCGCGCGTCCGCGCTGATCGCTGACGGTGCTGCTGCTCTGCTGCTCGGTTGACACCCGCGCCCGCAACCGGGTGATCCACTGATCCCGGATGCGTGACACGTGCTCGGTGGCGCCACGCGGCTTCACCTTGCGCCAGTGCATGTGCTGGTGGTCCCAGTCATCCAGGAGCCAGCGCGCGCGTGGGCTCTCCGTGCGTGCCAGATGCAAGCGCAGCAGGAGGTACAGCAGCGTGTTGTCTTCGGCCTCGGGTTCCGCGAGCAGCACCATCTCATGGTTGAGTCGGCTGGCGAAGGTGCCGCCCTCGTCGAAGACGTAGGCCAGCCCGTTTGACATCCCCGCTCCGAAGTTGCGTCCGGCACGTCCCAGTACCGCAACGACCCCGCCCGTCATGTACTCGCAGGCGTGGTTGCCGACCCCTTCCACGACCGCGCAAGCGCCGGAGTTGCGCACGGCGAAGCGATCGCCGGCCTGCCCGGCAGCACACAACACACCGTCCGTTGCTCCATAGAGCACGGTGTTGCCGAGGATCATGTTGAGGTGGCTGGCGCCGCGATACCGCGCGAGTCGGAATGGGCGCACGACGATCTCCCCGCCGCTCAAGCCCTTCCCCACGTAGTCGTTGGCCTCCCCGTCGAGGCTGAGTTGCATGCCGCGCACCGCGAAGGCTCCGAAGCTCTGTCCGGCGCTGCCCTGGAATGCGAGTTGCAGCGTGCCGTCGGGCAACCCGTCAAGGCCGTGACGCTCGGCGATGGCGCCCGCCACCCGCGCGCCTACGGTCAGATGGTGGTTGCGGATGGCATACTCACCGCGGAAGGGCAGTCCGTCGGTGACCGTAGACGCCGCATCCCCGAGGATTTGTTCATCGAGCACATGCAGGCCCTCCCGAACGTTGCGTTCTGCCGTGCGATGACGGGACTCGTCGGCGCGTCGCGGTGGCGAGAGCACCTGCGAGAGGTCCAGCATGGTGGACCGTGGCAGCTCCGGCCGCTCGGCACGCTGCAACAGTTCCACTCGGCCGATGATCTCGGAGAGGGAACGTGCGCCGAGCAGCGCGAGTTCGGTACGGACGTCCTCGGCCAGCCTGGTGAAGTACGCGATGAGATGCTCCGGGGCGCCGCGGAACTTGGCGCGCAGCTCCTCCTTCTGCGTGGCGACCCCGGTGGGACAGGTATTGAGATGGCACTGCCGGGCCATGTCGCAGCCGATGGCGATCAACGGCGCGGTGCCGAAGCCATACGATTCCGCACCGAGGAGGGCGGCGATGATCACGTCACGCGCGTTGGTGAGCCCACCGTCGACGCGCACCTCCAGGCGATGCCGCAGACCGTTGGCGACCAGGACCTGCTGCGCCTCCGCGAGTCCCAGTTCCCATGGCGAGCCCGCATGCTTGATGCTTGAGAGCGGAGAAGCACCCGTCCCGCCATTGTGTCCCGAGATGAGGACGTAATCGGCAAAGGCCTTGGCCACCCCAGCGGCCACCGTACCCACCCCCGATTCCGCGACCAGCTTCACGCCGATCCGGGCCCGTGGATTCACGGTCTTGAGATCGTGCACCAGCTGCGCGAGATCCTCGATGCTGTAAATGTCGTGGTGCGGCGGTGGCGAGATGAGCCCAACACCGGGTGTGCTGTGGCGCAGACGCGCAATCAGTTCCGTCACCTTGTGGCCGGGAAGCTGCCCACCTTCACCAGGCTTGGCCCCCTGCACGATCTTGATCTCCAGCTCGTCGGCGCGCGCGAGATACTCGGTGGTGACACCGAAGCGTGCTGAGGCGACCTGCTTGATGCGGCTGTCCCGGCGGTCCTTCGCGGCCCCCGGCGTAGCACCCGCCGTGGCCTCTGCACGCGCATTGGCATACGCTGACGCATCCTCGCCCCCCTCGCCGGAGTTGGAGCGCGCAGAGATGCGATTCATGGCCACCGTGATGGTCTCATGCGCTTCGGGTGACAAGGCGCCGAGGGACATGGCGGACGCGATGAATCGCGCACGGATGGCCTCCATCGGTTCCACGTCTTCGATCGCGATGGACTGTCCCGGACGGATCGTCAGCAGATCGCGAACGGAAGCGGGCGGAGTATGCTCCGCACCCGTGGTGAAGGAGCGCCACGCTTCATCGGGGTCAACGGCTGCGCGACGCGAACTCCCGACCGCTTGCTGCAGCGCCTGGACGCGACGGGGAGCCCAGGCATGCGTCTCGCCATCCTTGCGGAATCGTACCCGACCGTAATCGGGCAGGGCCGAGAGCGCGGTGCCATCGGCCGCATAGGCGCGGCGGTGGCGCAGCAGCAGGTCTTCACCGAGCTCGCGCATGGTGAGTCCGCCGATCGGCGAGGTTGTCCCCTCGAAACAGCGATCGATCACATCGGCGCCGAGCCCCAGTGCATCGAAGGTCTGTGCACCACAGTAGCTCGCGAGCGTGGAGATTCCCATCTTCGCGAGGACCTTGAGCAGACCCTTCTCCACCGCCGTGCGGTAACGCGACTGCGCTGCTGCCGGTTCCGGACGCTCTGCGTCGTTCTCGGCGCGCCCGTGCGCTTCGGCGAAGAGGGTGGCGACCGTTTCCATCGCCAGCCACGGGTACACCGCTTCGGCGCCGTAGCCGAACAGGGTGGCCATGTGGTGCTGTTCGACCGCGTCGCCTGCCTCGACCACCAGACCGACGCGGGCGCGCAGACCGGTGCGCACCAGATGCTGCCGAATGGCGCCCAAGGCCAGGAGCACGGGGATGGGTGCCCGTTCCGCGCTCACCTTGCGGTCGCTGATGATGAGCAGGCGGGCTCCCTTGCGGGCCGCCACTTCGGCGCGCCGGCACAGGGTATCAAGTGCGGCCTCGAGCGCCTCCGGGCGAGCCTGCGCCGTACAGGTGGCATCAAGCACGGCGTGTGGCATGTCCGGGAGTGCCTTGAGCTTGGCCATCTCGTCGGGCAGCAGGACCGGATGCTCGATCCGCAGCATGCGGGCGTACGACGACTTCTCGATCAGGGGAGAGCCGCGTCGTCCCAGATGCATGCGCAGGGACATCACCATCGATTCGCGGAGCGAATCCATGGGCGGATTGGTGACCTGTGCGAAGCGTTGCCGGAAGAAGGCATAGAGCGGCGGCGTGGTGGACGACAGCACGGCCAGTGGTGCGTCATCGCCCATGCTGAACACCACCTCTGCCGCCGCGGTCGCCATGGGCTCGAGAATCAGGCGCAGATCCTCGTGGCCGTACCCGAACGCGGCCTGCGTGGCGCGCAGCTGATCGCTGGAACGCACGAGCGGCTCGGCGCCATCGCTGGTGGGCAACGTGGTCATGTGCTGCGCAATCCACTTCGCATACGGACGGCGTGTGGCCACTTCGCGCTTGGCCGCCATGTTGCGAACGATCCGCTTGCCGGCGGTGTCCACGAGAAACACACCGCCCGGGCCCACCTTGCCGGTCTCGACAACATCCCGCGGATCGAAGTCGACGATCCCAACTTCGGAACCAGCCACCACCATGCCGTCCGCCCGGATCTTGTAGCGACAGGGACGCAGGCCGTTCCGGTCGAGCGAGACCGCCACCTGGAGGCCGTCGCTGTAGGCGAGGGCTGCAGGCCCGTCCCATGGTTCGATGAGACACTGGTGATACTCGTAGAAGGCCTTCACGGCGGGCTCAATGTCTGGGTATTTCTCCCAGGCCTGCGGCACCATCATCATGGTCGCATGCACCGGCGAGCGGCCGGCACGAACCAGGAGTTCGAGCGCATTGTCGAGGCTGGCGGAATCGCTGCCACGAGGGCGGATCGGCTCACGCAGCCGGGTTGCCTGGGCGCCGAATTCCGGCGCATCGAGCAGCGACGCCCGCATAGCCATCGCATTGCGATTGCCCCAGAGGGTGTTGATCTCCCCATTGTGTCCCAGCATGCGGAACGGCTGGGCCAGCTCCCAGCGGGGCATGGTGTTCGTCGCATATCGCTCGTGGAAGACCGCGATGGCGGTTTCAAACGCGGGATCACGCAGATCCGGGTAGAAGTCGCCCAACTGCCCACCGGTCAGGAGCCCCTTGTACACCACCGTGCGACAGGACAGCGAGCAGATGTAGAACGGTTCGAGGCCGCGGGCGAGCGCGCGATGTTCCATCTCGCGTCGGGCGAGATAGAGCTGACGTTCCCAGGTATCGTCGTCGCTTCCCGCCGGCCGGCCAACGAGGATCTGCGCAATCGCGGGCATGGCCGCGCGCGCGGAGGGGCCGAGTACTTCAGGGCGAACCGGCACATCACGCCATCCCAGGACCGGGATGCCGTCGCCCAGCAGCACGTCACTCACGAGTGACATAGCCTCCTCCCGCGCTCCCTGCTCAACGGGAAGAAAGCACATGCCCACACCGACCGCCGCGTCCGCCGGGAGGTGAATGCCAATGCGCGAGGCGGCGAGAATGAACAGCCGACGTGGAATCTGGGTAAGCAGCCCGGCACCGTCCGCAGAACTGTCCGTTGCCGAGGCTCCACGATGCGCCAGACGCGCAGCGGCCTCCACGGCGAGACTCACCACCTCGTGGGTGCGCTCACCGCTCTGCCGTGCGATGAACCCAACGCCGCAGGCATCGCGAGGCGCGTAGGGTGAACCGACGGAGTCATCGAAGAGGGAACCGCTGGCACGATGCAGAGACATGGAGAAACCGGTGCAGGTGAGCCACACAAGAACGCGCAGCATCCGGCGATACGCTCGCGGGCGGCTGCGGTGAGAACACTGGGAAATGGAGGAACCAGCCGGCACGCACACCCACGCAGGGGTGTCTCGCTCTTCGTCAGGACTCGTGTCGGGATCGATGTCCTGGGGGCCGGGGCAGCGACTGCGACGCTATTACGCGATCAGTCGCGATTTAAGCTCGAAGCGGACCGGGATGACGGATGTAGTCAGCCACGCGAGCGTCTGGGCAAACCGCTCGATCCGGAATGAAGTGTTCTCGAGGCGCGGCATATACGTCTCCTGAGGCTACTTCGGTCTACAGGGCCTCAAGTCAGCGTCTGGAGGACCACTGCGGCTGGTCTCCATCGCTGCCATTGGCGCCACTCTCGTGGGTATCTCGGTCACGAGTTCGGGCGGGAACCATACGAAGAGACCGCCCAAAGCGTTGGACTGAGGGAGAACTGGGCGACAGAAGGCCTGACACCATTGGGTCATGGGCGTGTGCCGCTGCCGGGGAATCGGAGGTGTCGGACGATGACAAAAGCCCCATAATGTTGGTATACCGTGCTGGATTGAGGGTAGATGGATTTTCTCATTGACGGAACCTCGGCGTGAGGCAGGGCCTGATGGCCCTCCCTCGCCGGGCGTGGTATCCTAGCTCGCTCATGGCCAACGACCGTCCCCGCCCCGACGCCGCCGTCGCCGACATCCTGTTCTGGCAGACGGGTTACCGTACCGTACTTGCCGCATCGGTGGGCGGTGTGGTTGCCGGGCTGCGGTTTGCTGGGGTGCTCGCGCCGCCGACCGTCGTGCTTGAGGTCGTTGGTCCCGCGCTGGCCGACTGGCTGGTTGCGTTGGTCATTCTGGGCTATGCGCTCCTGGCGATCGGCGTCCGGCTCTACCTGCGCACGACGCGACGTGCGGGCGAAGCTCTATCGACGCTGATGGCCGCGGCGGATATCGCGGCGGTCTTCGGGCTTGTGTTCCTGTTGGCCGACCCGCCCCAGTACCACCGTGGATTGCTGGTTGCGCTGTTTTCACTGCAACTCACGTACGTGTATTTCGGGCGCGCTCCGGCCCTGCTCATGCTGGTGGCCACCGCTGCGGCCTACTTGCTGCTTATGGACGTCGGGGTCAGCCACGAGCCGGGTATCACCTGGGGCGACGCGCTGTTCACTCTGGCCTTGTTCGGAGTGGGTGCCTGGTTGGTGACCCGGGTCCAGAGCCACCTCCACGAGCGGCTCGCCCATCTCGTCGCGATGTTCGAGCGGGCGGAAGAGGGGGATTTCAGTGACAGCTACGATGTCGCGGCCGATCGACGTCCCGACGCGATCACGGCGGTGGGGCGTGCCTACAATCGCATGCGGGGCCAGTTGGCCACGATCGTCCTGACCGATCCGCTGTCGGGGTGCTTCAACCGGCGGGGCTTCGAACAGCAGTATCGTCGGGAACTGTCACGGGCGGCGCGTGCCCACACCGATGTTGCTCTGCTGGCCATCGATCTCGACCATTTCAAGGCGGTCAACGACACACACGGCCATCTCGTCGGTGATCGGGTGATTGCTGAGACAGGTGAGCTGCTGCGCGCCAATGCCCGCGCTCAGGATGTCGTGGCACGAACGGGCGGTGAGGAGTTCACCATCCTCGCGCCGGATACCACACCAGAGGGCGCTCAACATCTCGCGACGCGCATCGTCGAGGCTTTCAGGCGGCGTCAGTTTGCCATGCCGGATGCACAGGTCCGCGTGACGGTCTCCATCGGTGTTGTATCCGATCACGTGCGTGATGATGGCATCGCCGAGGCTCTGCGTGCCCGCGCCGATGAGGCGCTCTACGTGGCCAAACGCAGCGGACGTGATCGCACGGTGCTCTGGTCGCGCGGTCTCAACGCGCTGCACCTGCGCCAATCGGGAGACTCGGCCGTGGTGCAATGACGGGGGCAGTGGCCATCCGCTCGCTGCCGGCACCGGTTCCGTTGGGGCAACGCTCAATCCGGTATGCGTATCGTCCCTTCGCAGAGAACAACCGAGGACCCTCCTACGCGCACCGTCGACACGACGCCTCGTTCCTTCTCGGCTTGGATGGACAGGCGGCTGGGTCGCCCCATCTCGATGCCCTGCGCCACCTCCCAGCGTAGCGTACCACTGCGGGGGGTGCGCGCTGCCAGATATCCAGCCAGTGCCGCGCCGGCGGAGCCGGTTGCCGGGTCCTCCGGGACGGTACTGCCGGGCACGAAGACCCGGGCGCGGATATCACAGCCCTTCACGTGATCCGGGAGGCGGTGATCCTCGTCGCCCCGTACCATGGCGAAGACCATCGGCCATGGGGCCCATCTGCCATCGAGCACCCGACGCCACATGCCCTGGTCGAGCTGCGCACGCGCCACGGCGGATGCGCTGCGCACCGGAATGATCTGAAATGGCAGGCCGCAGCTGGCCCCCACGGGCAGATGCTCACCTCCCAGGAGGTCGTCCGGCGAGAGTCCAACGACCGCGGCCAGTGCCGTGTAGTCTGCAACCTCCGGACGCTCTTCAGGACGCTGTGCTGTCGTCAGTTGTGCGTGAACCGGTACCCCATTGGTCAGGCGAACGGTCACAGGAACCGGCCCCACCACCTCGCCGAGTACCACGGACATCGTGCCCTCGCCCGTGGCATCGACGTCGCCATGGTTGGGTATGCGCACCTCGCCCGTGGCGACGAGCACATGCGCGGTACCGATCGTCGGATGTCCCGCGAATGGGACTTCGCGCTCCGGCGTGAAGATCCGTACGCGACGAGTCGTACGCGCATCTTCCGCCGGCAGGACGAAGGTGCTCTCGGCGTAGTTGAACTCCCGGGTGATCGCCTGCAGGGTTTCCGTCGGCAATCCTTCGGCACCGAAGACCACCGCAAGTTGATTCCCGGAAAATGGCACCGGCGTAAACACATCGGCGGTGACATAGCGCAAGGTCCGCATGCGGTCGGTCTCCAGTTACCGTGAAACGGGTGATTGCGGCATCAGGCGCCGAGGAATGGGTACTTCCAGTCGACGGGAGGTGCGAAGGTCTCCTTGATGGTCCGCGTACTCACCCATCGCATCAGGTTGCTCTTGGAGCCGGCCTTGTCGTTGGTGCCGGAACCGCGGGCACCGCCGAACGGCTGTTGACCCACCACGGCGCCGGTGGGCTTGTCGTTGATGTAAAAATTGCCCGCGGATTGGCGTAGTCTGACCATGGCTTCCTGTACGGCGTGACGATCGCGCGAAAAGATCGCGCCCGTGAGGGCATAGGGCGACGTGCTGTCGACGGTTGCCAGCACATCACTCCAGGTTGCGTCGTCGTAGACGTACACCGTGAGGATCGGGCCGAAGAGCTCCTCGCACAACAGGCGGTAAGCGGGGTCTCGCGTTTCCACGATGGTTGGCTGGATGAACCACCCGGTGGAGTCATCGGCGCCGCCGCCGGCAACGATGGTGGCGTTGGCCCGTGCATCGTCGAGGGCGTTCTTGAGGCGAGTGAAGGCACGCTGATCGATGACGGCTCCGACGAAATTGGAGAAGTCGCGGACGTCGCCCTGCTTCATCTCGGCCATCATGGCCACACAGCGTTCCTTCACGGCCGGCCAGAGCGATGCGGGGACGTAGGCGCGGCTCGCCGCCGAGCATTTCTGTCCCTGGTACTCGAAGGCCCCGCGCACCATGCCCACGGCGAGTTCCTGCGCGTTGGCGCTGGGATGCGCCACGATGAAATCCTTGCCGCCTGTCTCGCCAACGATGCGGGGGTAGGAACGGTATTGGTTCATGTTCCGGCCGATCGTCTCCCACATGCTGTTGAACACCGCCGTCGAACCCGTGAAGTGCACGCCTGCCAGATCGCGATGCGTGAGGGCGACGTCGGAGATCATCGCGGCATCACCGGGGATGAAGTTGATCACGCCCGGCGGCAATCCGGCTTCTTCGAGGAGCTGCAGGGTGTACCAGGACGAGAGCAGGGCGGTTGCGGAGGGCTTCCAGAGTACCACATTCCCCATGAGCGCCGGGGCGCCGGGCAGGTTGCCGCCAATGGCCGTGAAGTTGAATGGCGTCACCGCATAGACGAAGCCTTCCAGCGGGCGATAGTCGAGCTGGTTCCACATCGTGTGGTCCGAGAGCGGCTGCTCGTGGTAGAGCTCCTGGGCAAACTCGAC
>CAZPJX010000028.1:19099-20720 GCA_964586985.1 uncultured Gemmatimonas sp.
TCGACGTTGAAGCGGAAGAAGTCGATCAGTTCGCACGCGGCATCGATCTCGGCCTGATGCACCGTCTTGGACTGTCCGAGCATGGTGGCGGCGTTGAGCGTGTCGCGCCAGGACGTCGTCAGCAGTTCGGCGGCTCGCAGGAACACAGCGGCGCGGTCTTCCCAGCGCCAGCGGCTCCAATCTGCGGCGGCGGTCGCGGCAGCATCGATCGCCTCGCGCACGAGTGCGGGGGTCGCCTTGTGATAGCGGGCGAGTACCTGCCGGTGATCGCAGGGGTTATGCACGGTCCCCGTGTCCCCGGTGTGAATCCGGCGCCCGCCGATGACGAGCGGGATTTCGATCGTTTCCGCGGCCATGCGGGTGAGGCGTGCCGCCAGGGCCGCGCGTTCGGCGGAACCCGGTGCATAGCCTCGCACGGGTTCGTTCGTGGCGGCGGGCACACGACGTACCCCGTCAAAAGGGGCATAAGACATCGACAACTCTCCGGCTGGATTCAGGAAAGGGAGAACCGCTGCCGGGGAAAGCTAGCGTCTCCACGTTCTCCGAGTACCCTTCGCCCATGGTCTACAAGCTTCTCCTGGGCGCGGCGCTCTGCCTCCCATTGGTGGGGTGCGAACAACCCATCGTCACCTGGGTCGACGCCGAACCCCAGCGCACGAGCCTCCCGTCGCCGCTGGCGCATCCGCCTTTCGTCCCCTATGACTCGGCGCTCGTGGCCGGGACGCCATTCGCCGAGTTCCTGGAGACGCAGGATCGCTGGCGTGAGGCCGGCGCGACGTCGCTGTTGCTCACGCAGCTGACGGCGATGCCGGAGTCGCACGAGACGATTGCCTCTGCCGTCATGATTCCGTCCCTGGGGATCAGACCCGTGACGCAGAACGTGCTGGGGGATGGCGCTACGCCATTCGACACGCTGCGTTGCGCGCGCTCGCTGCGGGTGGTTACCGCGTTTGGACGGGATTCGACGCAAGCGCACGGCCGGGTGGCGGTGTGGTGGACCCGCGCCTCCGGAGGGCGGGTGCATCTCGTGGCGGCGTGGAAGGACTCGGTCCCTGGCCACCCGATCTCCCCAACCTGGCGCGGTCCCATCCTGGTGGACACGCTGGATCAGGGGCCCGGCGATGCTCAGGCGGCGGATCGCGGCGCCTATGGGTGCGCGCGGCCAGCTCCCAGTGTGGCCATGGACAGCATCAACGGCTATGTACACGTGGCCTACGCCCTTACCGGGCCTGAAGGTCCGGGAGTGTTCTATGCGCATCAGATGACGCCGCATGCGGCCTTCGATCCGCCCGTGGCCGTGCTGTACGGTGCGCGCCTCGGCGCAGCCCGGGTGGCTTCCGATGGTGACCTCGTCGCTGTGGCGTATGAGGATCCCAATAGTCGTACGCGCGGGCGGATCGGCGTGGCGGTCTCCCGCACGGCGGGCCATCTCTTCGAAACGCGGCAGATGGTCAGCATGGGCAGCACCGAATCCCGCGACCCTTACCTGGTCGCCCGCGGGCGTGCCATCGTGATCGGTTGGAGCGAGGTGGCTTCACCGCCACCGGCCTCCCCGGTGGCCGTTCGGGCCGACCCTCTCTTTCTCACCCGACGCGCGCGCGTACACTGACAGGTACTTTGC
>CAZPJX010000028.1:20820-28118 GCA_964586985.1 uncultured Gemmatimonas sp.
CGTACACTGACAGGTACTTTGCCCGTACACCGACCTGTGCACGTGCAGGGCGCGGCCTCAACCCTTCGGTACCATGTTGCTGCTCGGAGCACACTGTCTCGACGCCGGCGGTATCCCCATGGCGGCTCGCCGTGCGGGCCGAGCCGGGATGCAGTCGCTGCAGATCTTCAGCGCCGTACCCAAGTTCTACAACGAGAAGATCGGCGTGAAACCCGAACGCCTTGCCCGATGGCAGGAGGCGCTCGAGGAGGCGGGGATTCTACCGGAGCGGGTGATCGTTCATGCGGCCTACGTGCTGAACTGCGCGACACCCGACGAGGAGAAGTGGGCCAGGGCCGCAGCGGGATTGGCCAAGGAGTTCGAGCGCTCGACACGCCTGGGTGTTGGTGGGGTGTGTTTTCATCCAGGCGCCGCGACCGATGGCGACCGCGAGGCCGCGTGCGCGCGCGTGAGTGAGGCCATGCGACGGGCGCTCGCCGCGGTGCCGGACGGCGCGTGTCGCCTGCTCATCGAGAACACGGCGGGGGCTGGAACCACCGTCGGGCGCACGCCGGAGGAAGTCGCGGCGATGCTGCGCGGCATACCCGATGCCCAGCGGCACCGGACGGGCTACGGTCTCGATACCTGTCATCTGTTCGCCTCGGGATATCCCATCGCCGAATCCCGAGCGGCGCTGACGGGCGTTCTGGATTCCTTCGAGGCGGCGACCGGAGAGGTTCCCGCTTTCTTTCACCTCAATGACAGCGAGGGCGCCTGCGGCTCGAACAAGGACCGCCATCGTCGCATTGGCGAGGGCTTGATTGGGACGACGCCCTTCGGGTGGCTCCTGCAGGACCGCAGAGCGGCGGGGGTCCCGTTGATTCTCGAGACACCGCAGGAGAATGAGGCGGTGGCCGACGATGACGACTCGCCGGACCCGTGGGACGTGCAATCGATCGCGCTGTTGCGCACACTCGCGCAGGAAGCCGTGTGAGAGGCCCGGAGATCCCTTCCCTCGCAGAGCCGTTGGGCGATGCGTGCCGCCGCGTCACCCGCTGTCTCGCGGAGCCCCCGCGTGATCAAGGACGGTCTTTTCGAGCGGTGTTGGGCCCTCTCCAGCACGAAAGAGCACGAAATTTTGGTTTTCTCAGAGGGAAAACAGCGTAGCCCCTATTGCGCGCGGAACCCGCGATTGTAGTTTGTGGCCGTCCGCGAGGCCCGTTCCGACTTCGCGCGAACGGTCGAGACCTGTGCGTGCTCGACGCGACCCACACGGTCACCACATCAGGAGACGATATGGCCGCTGCGAAGAAGTCCGCGAAGAAGGCTGCAAAGAAGGCTGCCCCGAAGAAAGCCGCTGCAAAGAAGGCTGCTCCCAAGAAGGCCGCGCCGAAGAAGGCTGCCGCCAAGAAGGCTCCGGCCAAGAAGGCCGCTCCGAAGAAGGCCGCCAAGAAGGCCGCCAAGCGCACGCCGAATGCGGCGTTCATGAAGGCGCTGACCCCGAGTGCCGATCTCGCCGCCGTCGTTGGCGACAAGCCGCTTCCGCGCACGGAAGTCGTCAAGAAGCTCTGGGCCTACATCAAGAAGAACGGTCTGCAGGACAAGACCAACAAGCGCAACATCAACGCCGACGACAAGCTCAAGGTCGTGTTCGGTGGAAAGAAGACGGTCAGCATGTTCGACATGACCAAGCTCGTGTCGGCGCATCTGAAGTAACCTTCACTGGCTGTTGTCGTATGTTTGAAGGGGCGCGTCCCTCGGGGATGCGCCCCTTTAGATTTCCTGCTGCTCCCCGGTCGATCCGTTCTGGGTTCCGCGCCCGGGTCAAGTTTCGTCACTCCAGCCGCCTCCCTCGTGGCCTCGAAGAAGCCCGCCTCCGAACGCAGTCGTGATCGCTCCAGTGTCGCCGCGCTGCGCGGCGGCAAGACAACCGCCCGCTCGCCGGGAGGCGGTGGCGTCAGCGCGTGGGAGAACATCAAGGCGGTGCTGGTGACGGTGGCAATATTCCTCGCCATCCGCACCTTTCTCATCGAGGCCTACCGGATCCCGTCGGGCAGCATGATCCCCACGCTGCTGGTTGGCGACTGGCTGTTCGTCAACAAGCTGGCCTATGGCCCGCATGTGCCCTTCACGAACATCAATCTGCCGGGGTACGATGAACCGGCACGCGGCGATGTCGTGGTGTTCGTATCCCCCAATCAGGTGGATCAACCCGAGGACCCCACTCCCACGCTCGTGAAGCGGCTGGTCGCGGTGGCTGGTGATACCATCTGGATGCGTGCCGGACTCCTGTACGTCAACGGCATGCCGCAGCGTCAGGGATTCGGTGCCCAGCAGAATCCTCGGGGGGATGGCGGCTTTTCCCATCCGCTCTTTCAGTGGCAGCACCAGTTCGAGATCCGTGGAACCGCGGCCGGCGATCCTCCCGCGTCCCCGACGCTCGATGACTGGGGGCCGCTCCTCGTACCGGCCGGCCACCTCTTCATGCTCGGCGATAATCGCTATGACTCGAAGGATGGTCGCTACTGGGGCATGGTGCCGCGCGAGAATGTGCGGGGTCGCCCGGTGTTCGTGTACTACTCGTATCGGGCCGACGACAGCGATCGGCCGCTCCCCTTCCTCACCGACATCCGGTGGGGGCGTATCGGTGACGTGATCCGCTGAGGTATTGCGTGTGAGCCGTTTCGTGCACGTCTTGCCGGCCCTTGGGCTCCTGCTGCTCGGTGTTGCGCCAGTTGCGCCAGTTGCGCCGATCGCGCGGATTGCGGCACAGGCGCGCCCTGACGCGCGCGTGGCTGCGGGTGCCGGGACCGTGCACACCGATACGCTCTGGGCGCAGGCCCTCGGGGTGAACAAGGCCCTCACGATCTATCTGCCTCCGTCCTACGCGCGAGAGCCATCCCGCCGTTATCCGGTGCTGTACTATTTGCACGGCAGGAGCGGCAACGAGCGCAACTGGGTTGATGCTGGTGCACTGCACCGCACCATGGACTCGCTTATTGCAACGGGCGCCCCTGAGGCGATCATTGCGATGCCAGACGGTGACGACGGGTGGTACACGACCTGGGGCGTGCTGCCCGACATGGGGCCCTGCATGCGCGACAGCATCCGCCGGGAACCGGTCTCCACATTCTGCGTGCCGTGGACGCGCTATGACGACTATATCATCTTCGACATCGTGCGCTGGGTGGACGGACGCTACCGCACACAGGCTGATCGGGCCCATCGCGGGATTGCCGGACTCAGCATGGGAGGATATGGCGCCATCACGCTCGCGCTCAATAGCCCGGCCATGTTCGCGGCAGCGGCCAGTCACAGTGGTGTGCTGTCCCCCAGGCTGCTGCCCGATAGCACCCGGCGCTCTCGAGGCGTGAAGTACGCACGCGACCGCGCCGAGATGGCGCTGGCCGCGCGCACGCTGTGGCCACAGCTCTGGACCGTCTTCGGACACGATAGCATCGCTTGGAGGGGACGGGATCCGCAGGTGTTCGCGGAGCGGCTCGCGGCACAGGTGAGAGCCGGGCGGGCCACCTGGCCGGCACTGCTCATCGATGTGGGCGTGGACGATGCCTATCGCGCACAGAACGCGGACTTCAACGCAGTGCTGACGCGCCTCGCGATACCGCATACGTATCGGGAATGGCCGGGAACCCATAACTGGGACTACTGGCGAGCCCACTCGCCGCAAAGCCTCCGGTTTCTGCTGGATCAGGTCGCGCACTAGGTCGCCAACCCAACCACGGGCTGGCGACTTCGACGTGCAGGGGTAGCTTGCGATGATGTCCCGGTTCTTTCCGCGCGAGGTCATCCATTGGGGCGAAGAGCGGTTGCACCCGCTGCGCGCCTTCGCCATCCGCACCATCGAGCCGGCTGGTATCACCGGGATCGTCCTGCGCCTCTGGCGCATGTTCCTGCTGGGCATCGATAACTGGGTGCTCTTTGTCGCGGGTGTGACGGTGGCGCTGCTGTTCCTCTGCGGCATGCTCACCTGGCACCTCGGCAATTTCCCCATCAGGCGCTGGCCTCTGCGTGTGCTGGCCTTCCTGATCGTGGAAGTCGTCGTGGAATTGGGCATGAGCTCGCTGCTCATCGCTTTCGGACGGGAGCGTCTGGGATCGCAGCTCGCGGTCTGGAGCGACTGGTGGCCGCTAGCTGCGCAGACGCTGTTGCAGCGTGGTGTGGTCATCGTGCCGTTTGCTCTGGTGCTGGCCCTGGTGGTGCAACTGGTGCGACGGGCCATCGACCGGCGTGCCGAGATCCCGAGCACACCCTGAGAACCCCCTTTTCCGTGAAGAGACATGCTGCACACCCATAGAACGGCGTCTCGGATTCCGGTCAGGACGCGGGTCCTGCCATTGGCCACGACATTGGCCATGCCATTGAGCATGCGATTGACCATGCCGATGACCTTGGCGGCGGTCCTCGCGTTGGCCACGTCGCCGTTGCCGGCCCAGCCGGTGGTTACACCGGCGACGCCGGGGACCCGTACCTCGGGCTCGCCCGCGGCCGACACACTGCGCCCCTTCGGGACGCTCCGTGAACAGGCGGTGCATCAGCAGAAGTGGCTGGAACTGCGCATGGAGCGCACACTGCCAGCGCTGATGCGCCGCGAAGGAGTGGATCTGTGGGTAGTGCCCATGCGCGAATACAACGAAGATCCGCTCTTCAAGGCGCTCGTCTCCCCCACGACATTTGCCGCCCGTCGGCGCACCATCTACGTGTTCTTCGACCGGGGCGGCGCGCAGGGTGTCGAACGCATTGCCCTGGGGGGTACGTCGCAGGGCAATGTCTACAAGGCCGTGCGCAGCATGAAGCCTGTGGCAGCGCCCGCGGCTGGCAGCCGCACGGATAGCCGGCAGGCCGAGCTGTGGGGTGACGATCAGTGGAACGTGCTCAAACAGGTCATCGAGGAGCGCAACCCGCGGAAGATTGCCATCAACACCTCACGCGTTTTCGCCTTCTCCGACGGCCTCTCGAGCGGCGAAAAGGAGGGCATGCTCGAGGCACTTGGCCCGCAGTGGACGTCTCGGATGGTGAACGCCGAGGCGCTCGCCGTCGACCTGATTGCGGCCCGTCAGCCGGAAGAAGAGGCCATGTTTCGCGAACTCAATCGCGTGGCGTGGGAAATCATCAGCGAGGCGTTCTCGAATAAGGTCATCACGCCCGGGGTCACCAAGGCTGACGATGTGCTGTGGTGGATGCGTCAACGGGTGAATGATCTCGGGCTGGGGACGTGGTTTCAGACCAGCGTCGAGGTGCAACGGCAGTTTGGTAGTCCCGAACTGGTGGGTGTGAACCCCACCATCCTGCCCGGCGATGTTCTGCATTGCGACTTCGGCATTACGGCCCTGGGACTCAATACCGACACGCAGCACATGGGCTATGTACTCAAGCCCGGCGAGACGGACGTGCCAGCGGGCCTCAAGAAGGCCCTCCTGGCCTCCAATCGCCTGCAGGACATCACCAACGAGGAGCTCCGACCGGGCCGCACCGGCAACGAAGTGCTCGCCGCAGCGCTCAAGCGCATGCGTGACGAGAAGATCGATGGAACGCTCTACTCGCACCCTATCGGGCTGCATGGGCATGGCGCCGGTGCCCTGATCGGGTTGTGGGACTATCAGGAGGGTGTGCCTGGGCGCGGCGACCACAAGATCATTCCCGGGATGTGGTATTCCATCGAACTGCAAGCCACCACGCCCGTACCGGAGTGGGGAAACCAGCTTGTCCGGTCGGCGCAGGAGGAGGACATCATCCTTGACGCGGGTGGCAAGGTGCGGTGGGCCTATGGTCGGCAGACCACGTTCCATCTGGTGCGCTGAGTAGATTTCCGCATGACCAAGAACAAACGATTGATCGTTGTCGGGGACCGTGTGCTCGTGAAAGCCGAAGACGGAGACCAGCGATCGAAGGTGGGTCTCTACCTGCCGCCCACGGCGGTGGACAATCAGGCGGTGCAGGGTGGAGAGATCGTTTCCACGGGACCCGGCCTGGCGCTGCCCGATCTGGCGGATCAGGGGGATGAGCCCTGGCGCATCGGCGGCTCGAACAGGGAAGCGCGGTTTGTGCCGATGCAGGCGCAGGTGGGTGACTTTGCCTTGTTCTTTCGGAAGGCTGCCGTAGAAATCAGCTTCGAGAACGAGCAGTACCTTGTGGTTCCCCAGGCCGCGATCCTCGCGCTGGTGCGGGAGCCGCGCGACGATATTCCGGATTATTGATGTATCCTGAGCATTTGTTGATCCCCATGCGCGAGGAACTGACGCGGCTTGGGGTCGAGGAGTTGCGTACGGCAGAGGAGGTCGAGGCGCGGCTTGGCGGCAACACCGGCACAATGCTGGTGGTCGTCAACTCCGTGTGTGGGTGCGCCGCACGCAATGCGCGGCCCGCCGTCGCTGCGGCGCTGGCGCATCGTGTCACCCCCGATGCGAGCACAACCGTGTTTGCCGGACAAGATCGCGATGCCACCGAGCGTGCCCGCGACTTCTTCACGGGTTACGGCCCGTCTTCGCCAAGCATCGCCCTACTGAAGGGTACCGAGCTCCTCTTCATGCTGGAGCGGTACCAGATCGAGGGCCGCAGTGCGGCGGAGATTGCGGCGGACCTGACAGGCGCCTTCGAGCAGTACTGCACCCCGAAGTCGGAGTGACACTTCCCATTTCCGATTGCCGTAGGGACGCCTGATTCCTAAGTTGGTACCCGCGCGGTGCGCCTCGATGGTGTGGGCGCGTTCGCGGGAAGAGTCGGCGTTCCTTCACCATATGCGATTTTCGGAGCCCCTCCATGTCACTCGGCGATTTCCTGCGCAAGCAATTCATCGACGTCATCCAGTGGACGGAGTCCGGTCCGGGTGTGCTGATGTACCGCTTCCCCATGCAGGACATGGAGATTCAGAGTGGCGCGAAGCTCACGGTACGCGATTCACAGCTGGCGTTGTTCGTGAACGAAGGCCGAGCGGCCGACGCCTTCGCGCCCGGCCTGCACACGCTGATCACGTCCAACCTGCCGATCCTGACCAACCTCCTGAACTGGGACAAGGCATTCGAGTCGCCGTTCAAGAGCGACGTGTACTTTTTCTCCACTCGCCTCCAGACCGGACAACGGTGGGGCACGCAGCAGCCCATCACGATCCGCGACAAAGAGTTCGGCGCGGTGCGACTACGGGCATTCGGTATGTACGGGTTCCGCGTTGCCAATCCGGCCGTGTTTCAACAGAACGTCGGAGCGACCGACGCCGAGTACACGGTGGCGCAGCTCGAGCCCGCGCTGCGGAATGCGATCATCGCGGGCTTCACGGCGGCGTTTGCCAATGCGCAGGTGCCGTT
>CAZPJX010000029.1:0-27783 GCA_964586985.1 uncultured Gemmatimonas sp.
CCGTCGCCTGGATTCTCACGCACATTCGTGAGGAAAATCGGATCCTCCTCTACCACGGCTTCTTGAAGTCATTTGCTCTCAAGTAAGGATGGAACATTCGCCTATATCGTCCTGACGGAGGCGAGCCGTGGTTATATGGTTCTCGAAGCGGAATGCCCGGTAACAAGGCATTCAGATACCTGGCGTAAAATTGGCACCGCTCCAGGCACCCAAGCCCATCGTCAGAGAATCGCGCCCGGGGGCCGGCATGCCGGCAGCTATCTCGTGGTCGAGGGTGAGGACATCGCCAATGCGGTCTTTGACCGATACGACCTGGGCAAGATGCAGTATGGAGAGAAAGAGTTCGAGAACCTGGTGGAGTCGGTCGTCCGCAGACTGGAGCAGGAAAAGGCAACGGTCGCGGAGAAGGGCAAGGACTCTCCCCGTCGACCTGTTCAGAAGCCCCGACAGCATCAACCACGGGGGCAGTAGTCACGCATGGAGCCGCATGGCCAGAGCGCAGCTCGGCCAGCGCCTGCTTCGGGAGCAGGAGGTCGCTGGTTCAAATCCAGTCGCCCCGACTGTGAAAAAGGATAGCCGCACAGAGGTCGAGACCCTTGTGCGGCTTTTTCACGTCCGGCCGTCTCGCAAAAAGCATCGGCCTGGTGTCTCACCAGGCCGATGGCGTACTCAACGCAATCCTGCCGGCTCAGAGCCCCGGAGGAGCGCCCGCCTTCTTGATGCGGAACTCCTTATGGCCTTCGCGCTGCTCGCCCTTCATTTCGTCGACAATCTTGGCAGCTTCGGCGTTGTTGTTCGCCTTGAGCGCGGTCCGCAGCTTGCCCACGGTCTCGATGAATGTCTGGATGCCAGCCTTGTAGTCGGCCACGAACTTGGCCTGCTGCGCTGCGGGGATCTGCCCCTTCTTCTCGGGCTCGAGCGTCAGCGATTCCTTGGCGTTCTTCTCGATGATGTCGAGCTGCTTCAGGGTGCTCGCATTCTGGGCAGGATCCTCGATTTGCCGACCGATCGCCTTGAAGGCCGTATTGATGGCCGACATCTTCTTGCCGAGCGGCGTTTTCTCGTCGTCCTGGAAACGGAAGGCCGCCTGGGTGAGCGCGAGGGCCAGGATGCAGAACGCGCCGAGCTGCCGAACTCGAAGTTGCATGGTGTGGATCAGTCCGAAAGGAAGTGGAAGTGGCGGGACACCCGAAATCACCTATGGGTGCGTTTCATGGCGAAGTACGTACGAGGTGGCCCGTTCGCTGGCGGTCCAGCATTTTGACCTGCTGGTGTACCATCAGACACACGCCGGGTTCCACAGCCTCAGCACGCCAGCAATTCGGGCAGTTTTCACGTACTATCCCGTTGTGGGCCCGTGAAGGAGTCGTTGTTGCCGTTGGTTTTCTGACGGACCGAGTTCGACGGTATTCATCGGGAATACCCAAGGCGGCGACAGTGCATTCTGGCCCCGGTATGCCGCGCTTTATCCCACCCACCCATCCCCAGCCTGAGGGACCGGAGCTCTCCGGGATCATCCCGCCAACATGACAGAAAACCACCAAACGCCCGACCGGCGCAATTTCGTCACCAAGGCTGCCGCGGTCGTCGTTGGCGGCCTCATTTCGGTGGTGGCCCCCGTCGCCGGCCTGCTGACCTTCCTCGACCCGCTTCGGCGCAAGTCGGACACCCGCGGCCTGGTGCGCGTCGCCTCCCTGGCGTCCCTGCCCGAGGGCGGCGAACCCCGCAAGTTCCCCGTGCTCGACACACTGGTGGACGCCTGGAACAAGACCGAGAATGTGCCGGTGGGTTCCGTCTACCTGCAGCGGACCGGAGCCGACACCGTCCGGGTGCTCAACTCGGTGTGCCCACACCTCGGATGCTCCGTGGGCTATCGGGCCAGCACCCAGGGCTACTTCTGCCCCTGCCACAAGAGCGCGTTCGCCCTCGACGGCAGCATTGCCGACCCCAAGAGCCCCAGTCCTCGCGGCATGGACGAGCTGACGGCCGAAGTACGTGACGGCGAGGTCTGGGTCCGGTTCCAGAACTTCCGGAAGGGCTCCCCCGAGAAGATCCCCGTCTGATGGCCTCCGAACGCAAGGACGGATCGGCAAACAGCGGCTCGGCGTTCGAGAACGCGCAGGAGTGGCTCGACCAGCGCACGGGCTACAAGGGCCTGCTGCACGAGGTGCTGTTCGAGAACGTTCCCGGAGGCGCCCGCTGGCGCTATGTCTGGGGCAGCACGCTGAGCTTCTTCTTCGTGGTGCAGGTCATCACCGGCACCTTCCTGTGGATGTCCTACAGTCCGAGCACGCAGTCGGCGTGGGAAAGCGTGTACTTCATTCAGCACCAGATGTGGGGCGGCTGGTTCCTGCGCGGCCTGCATCATTTCGTGGCGCAGGCCATGACGGTGCTCCTGGTGCTGCACCTCCTGCAGGTGATCATCGATGGGGCGTACAAGGCACCACGCGAGGTGAACTACTGGTTCGGCGTGGTGCTGCTGCTGCTCATTCTCGCCCTCTCGCTCACCGGATACCTGCTGCCCTGGGATCAGAACGGCTACTGGTCGACCGCCGTCTCCACCAACCTCGTGGGACTGAGTCCGGGGATCGGCCAGGCGATGCAGACGGTGGTGGTGGGTGGCGCGAACTACGGACACCAGACGCTCTCTCGGTTCCTCGCGCTGCATGCGGGCGTGATTCCCGGCGTGATCATTCTGTTCATCGTTGGCCATGTCTACCTGTTCCGGCGACATGGTATCACCCCCAAGCAGCCGCTCAAGGGTCCCGACGAGGGCTTCTGGCCTGAACAGATCCTGAAGGACGTCGTCGCCTGCCTCGCCGTCCTGCTGGTCGTCCTCTTCTTCGTGGTACGTGAGCATGGTGCGCCGCTGGGTGCGCCAGCCGATCCGGCAGAGCAGTTCTCCGCTGCCAGGCCTGAGTGGTATTTCCTGTTTCTGTTTCAGTTGCTCAAGTATTTCCCGGGCCGTGCGGAAATCATCGGCGCGATTATCCTGCCGACGCTCTGCCTGCTGGCGCTCGCTGCGATGCCATTCATTGGCAGGTGGCGACTGGGCCACCGCTTCAACCTCGGGTTCATGGGTGTGATGCTGGCGGGCGTGGTCCTGCTCACATGGCAGGCCGTCCAGGCCGATCGCAACGATGTGGAATATCAGGTGGCCAAGACCGTCGCGAAGCGTGATGCCGCACGGGCTGTGGAACTGGCCAACGGCGGCATTCCCATCACGGGCGCCCTGACGCTCGTGCGAAACGATGCCTACACCCAGGGCCCCCGCATTTTCTCGCGTAATTGCGCGTCGTGCCATCGCTATGATGGACACGACGGCCTGGGCAATCCCCTGCCGAAGGACTCCATCTCGGGATCCGATCTCAAGGGGTTCGGTTCGCGCGACTGGGTACGTGGATTTCTCAATGCCGACACCATCCTGACGTCTCGCTACTGGGGCGGCACGGTGCACTCCGAAGGCGACATGGCGATGTGGCTGTCCGATCACATCCCCGAAGACGAGGAGGAGATCACCATGCGGGAGAATGTCGTGCTCGCCCTGTCCTACCAGGCACGCCTCAATTCCCAGGCGACGCTGGATCTGCGCGACAGTTCCCGCATTGCCTCGGGGATCGCCTTCATGCGTAACACCTCGAGCGGCTGCGCCGAGTGCCACAAGTTCCAGGACGTGGGCACGGATAGTCCGGAACTCACGAACTGGGGCTCGCGTCAGTGGACCATCGACTTCGTCCACGATCCCACCCATCAGCGCTTCTTCGGGCGGGACAACGATCGCATGCCTTCGTTCGGGACAGAGAAGACCCTGACGCCGCGCGAAATCGAGATGGTCGTGGATTGGCTGCGCGGAGAATGGGACACGGCCAAGCCTGGCACAACGTCGAGCAACACGGCAGTTCCCGCGAACCCCGCAGCTCCAGCGAATCCCGCAGCGACGGATACCGCGCCGGGTTCACGCTAACGCGTTTCGGCAGGGACAGTACGGCCCGCGCGGTTTACGAGAGGCGTGGGCGGGTATGAAGAGCAGCCGCATACAGCAGACCGTGTGCGGCTGCTTTCCTGTATCCCGTGCCTGGCGAACTGCGCAGGCGAAGCCGATTCAGTAGAGCAACACGGGAGCGCAGCGCGCACGCCACTCTGCAACCGCGGTGAGCGCCGTACGATCGGCGTACGACTGTTCTGCAATGGATTGCTGGACATTGGCACGACCAAGCAATCGTGCAAAATGATTGGCACCGCTGGGATTGGCGGCTGTGGGATAGTGCGCCCAGGAGAACTCATCAGGGTGCAGACGTGCGATGGTCGAAAGCAGCGCGAGCCCCAGCCGCACCGGACGAATGCGCTCCGCGATCCACATGGCGCGCTCGTCGATGGCAGGCGCCGCATCGCGAATGTGCACCCCGCTGCAGCGGATGTGCGCATGCGGTCCTTCGGTCGGTATGAATTCGCACACCGTGAGCACGGCGCCTGCGTCTGCCGCCTCGGCCGCGACCAGTTCGATTACGCGCTCCGGTGCCAGCCACGGGGCCCCGATCTGCGCGAACGGTCGTGTCGTGCCCCTCGCGACACTGAGATTGGTGGCCTCAAAGAGACAGGTGCCGGCATACCACACCGCACTCTCGAAGCCGGGCATTGCGGGCGATGTGGGTATCCACTCGCGGGCGAGTGCCGGCCATGCGTGCCGGCGCTGCCATCCGCCGCAGGGCAGTACTTCAAGCGGTACCGCCGGGACATGCTCACGCTGCCAGAGGCGCGCCAGTTCTCCAAGCGTCAGACTATGCCGGAGCGGAATGTCGTCATCGCCGATGAAGGAGCGACAGGACTCTTCCAGGAGTGGCCCTTCCGCAGCGTGCAGACAGCCACCGACAGGGTTTGGACGGTCGAGGACCACGACTGGTACCGCGACCTCTGCGCAGGCGTGCAACAACCGAAAGAGCGTCCAGGCGTAGGTGTAGCAGCGGGCGCCCACATCGGGGACATCGAACAGCACGGCATCGAGATCGCCGAGTTGTTGGGCCGTGGGGCACATGCGCTCGCCGTAGAGCGACACGACGGGAATGCCGGTGAGCGCATCGATGCCATCGCATACTGCTGCTCCATCCGGAGCTTCGACCGCGAGTCCGTGCTCCGGGCCAAACAATCGGTGGATCGGCACGCCGGCATCCCGAAGGGCCAATCGCGAGTGTCGCTGCGGGCTCTCGGCAGGTCGTGCCGCGTCATTGGTCACGAGCCCTACACGCTCCCACGCGGCGAAACGCCCCCTGGGGCCAGCAGGATCGTCGAGGAGGATGTCGACACCGAATCGGACGGACATACAGAGAAGAGGCTGGGTGGAGGTGCGAAAACGGCCGATGCCTGGACATGACCCGCTTTCACCAAGTAGGCCGCAGGGGCGCATGGTACGCAAATCGCGGGGACAGCGGGAACGCGCAGTACGCGCACGACCTCGGTGAGGTATACGCGGAAGTGCTTGTGACACGATGACGGCCAGCAATTTCCATCGGCCCCGTGCACCACTGCGCACCGGTGTGCACATTGAACCCATCCGGGCGATCGTCTCACTCCATCCACACGCCACTGATCATGTCGCTTCCTTCATTGCACGGAACTCCCGCACCGCGCAGACAGCACGTGCAGTTCCCTGGACTGGCACTCGCGGCCTCGTTGCTGGCCCTTGGCGCCGGCTGCTCGCGCGCGGCCGATACCCGTCCTGGTGACAGCACCACCGCGCCCGCCAACACCGGAACCAGCACTACGGGGAATGTCATCCCCGGTGTGGAAGTGTTGCTGATCGACTCCCTGCACCTGGTGCAGGGCAAGCGGGTTGGTCTCCTGACGAATCACTCCGGCCGCAATCGTGCCGGCGAGAGCACGGTCGATCTGCTCTTCAATGCGCCGGGCGTGAACCTCGTGGCGCTGTACGGCCCAGAACATGGGATTCGTGGGGAAGCAAAGGCGGGCGAGAAGGTCTCCTCGGGAGTCGACGAGAAGACTGGTGTGAAGGTGTACTCCCTGTACGGTGACGTGGAGACGCCCACCGCGGACATGGTAAAGGACATCGACGTTCTGGTGTATGACATCCAGGATGTGGGAGCGCGCGTCTACACCTATGAGTGGACACTGGCCCTCGCCATGCAGGCAATGAAGAAGCCGGTCATCATCCTCGACCGCCCGGATCCAATCCGTGCAGACCGGGTCGAGGGCAACATCCTCGAACTCCCCTTCCGCTCCCTGGTAGGGCAGCACGCGGTGGCGCTGCGCTATGGCCTCACGGTGGGGGAACTCATGCGCTATCTCGTGGGCACCAAGGCCATCGATGCGTCACTCACCGTGGTACCGATGAAGAACTACACGCGGGCGATGTGGTATGACGAGACCGGCATACCGCGCGTGAATCCCTCACCGAATCTCCGGACACTGGACGCCGAGCTGCTGTACCCGGGCACCGTGTTTTTCGAAGGCACCAACGCCACGGAAGGCCGCGGCACCGATTCCCCCTTCACGCTGATCGGGGCGGCCTACCTCAAGGACAACGCGACCATCGTGGAGGAACTCAACGCGCTCAAGCTGCCCGGCGTGCGGTTCGACACGGCGACCCGCACCATCGAGGCCGGCTACAAGTTCGGTGGCGAGACGATTCCCATGGTTTCCATCACGGTCACCGACCGCAACATCGTACGCCCGGTGGAACTGGGCATCCACATGCTGCGCGCGTTCTATGCACATCACCCCACCGAGTTCAAGTGGCGTGAGCCGTCCGCAAAT
Source organism: uncultured Gemmatimonas sp. (assembly GCA_964586985.1). Lineage (GTDB taxonomy): Bacteria > Gemmatimonadota > Gemmatimonadetes > Gemmatimonadales > Gemmatimonadaceae > Gemmatimonas. Next base: position 6,769 of record CAZPJX010000029.1, read on the forward strand.
GCGGCGGGACGCATTCGCGGCATTGATCGTCTCGCCGGCACCGACCAGCTCACCAGGGCTGTGGAGAACAACACGGTGGACGCGCTGATCAAGCAGTGGGACGCCGACGCCCTGAAGTTCCAGGAACTCGTCAAGCCCTACCTCCTCTATCGCTGACGGTTCGGCCCCTCCCACTCTTCCAATCCAATTTTCCGAATTACATGTCCGTATTTCGAAGTCGCAGTTCGAGACCCCTACCCAACCTGCCGCGCCAGCACGCGAGCTGGGGCTGGTGGCGTGGCGCCTTCCTGCTCGGCGCATCAGCGAGCGCGCTGGCCTGCGGCGGGGACGACCTGACACTCAAGGGTTCGGGACTCTCTCTCACGCTCTCTTCCCAGGACGGCCATGTGCTGTCGCTACTCGACGGCAGTGGCAGACAGCGGGCCGGTCGCCCCGCGGATTCCCTGGGGCTCTGGGTGCTCGATATCGGAGCGGATTCGTCACGGCACACGCTGACCGCTGCGGCAGCCGGGAAGTTCTCGGCGCGGAAGGCGGGCACCGACAGCCTTGAACTGGAGTGGCTGGAGTTCCCCGCCCCGTACACCAAGCTCACGGTGAAGGCGAGCGTAAGGCTCCGCAGCGACAGCACGACGGCCTGGAGCATTGTCCTTGGCGGTATCAGCGGCACAGCGGTGGAACAGGTGCACTTCCCGAGACTGACGGGCATTGCGGTGCAGGAAGGGGATGAACTCGCCGTACCGTCGTGGATGGGACAGCGGGCGCGCCGGCCACGCACGATGCTGGCCGGCCCGGAGGGCAAGGGGCGTCGCCTGGAATTCGTGTATCCCGGTGCGACCTCAATGCAGATGCTGGCGCTGTCGAGTGCAACTGAAGGCGGTTTGTACTTCGCCGCCGACGACAGCGCGGCGTACCGCAAGAGCTTTACGCTGAGCGGGGACGGCGGCGGCGACACGGCGACCTACGCCATGGTCCATGTGCTCTCCGATCCCGGAAAGGCCGCGACCTATGCACCGTCCTACCGCGCGATCATTGGCATCGTGCCCGGCGACTGGTTCTCCGCGATCGAGCGGTACCGGCGCTGGGGCACCCAGCAGTACTGGGCACGCGAGAGCCGCCTGCATTCGGGTATCACCCCGGCATGGATGCGCGACGCAGGCGCGTGGGAATGGAACCGCGGCCGATCCGGCAGCGTGCTCGAACCCGCCGCTGCACTGCAGAAGGATGTGGGGCTCCCGGTGAACGTTTTCTGGCACTGGTGGCACAAGGGGCCGTACGACACGAGCTTCCCCGACTACATCCCGCCGCGTGAAGGTGCTGCGGCGTTCACGGCGGCCGTTGCCAAGGCGCATGCCGCCGGTATCCATGCCATCGTGTACATGAACCAGCGTCTCTGGTGCACCAACACGCCAAGCTGGTCGAAGGAAGGGGCAGAGCAGTGGGCCGTACGCGAGCGGGACGGCACGGTGCGTCTTGAGACCTACAACGTGTTCAATCCCCTGCCCTGCGCCACCATGAACCCACACGATGCGTTCTGGCGCCACAAATACGTGGGTATCGCAGACACGGTACTCAATCAGTACGACATCGACGGCATCTACATGGACCAGGCGGTGCTCAGCCTGATCGACTGGACACCCGGCCACGATCATCCGGTGGGTGGCGGCAACTACTGGATGCAGGGCTTCCGGGACTTGGCGAAGGATCTGCGCGCACGCGGAGGCGCCGGTCGCGGCTTCGCCGGCGAAGGCGGCGGTGAAAGCTGGCTCCCCGACCTCGACGCCTTCCTCACCTTGCAGGTGAGTCAGGAACGTTATGCCGATCCCGCGAGCGGCTGGGAAGTCATTCCGATGTTTCAGGCGGCGTATCATCCCTATGCGCTCACCTACGGAACCTATGGATCGCTCACGCTTCCGCCATACGACGACCTCTGGCCGAAGGAGAAACGGCCGGCCACCGCCATGCAGCTCCTGGATGAAAAGTTTGTGCGGCAGTTTCATCTCGAGCAGGCCCGTATGTTCGTGTGGGGCATGCAGCCCACCATTGCCAATTTCCTGCCGGAGCAGCTCGCCGCACGCCGCCGTGAGATGGATTATTTCGGACGGCTTGCCCGACTGCGTTACGGGCTCCGCGAGTTCTTCCAGGCGGGTGAGTTCCTGAGAGCACCCCACATTGCGGTTCCAGAGGTAGACCTCCTGCTCTCACGCATTTCGATTTACGCGGCACGACTTGGCGGCCCCACCGAGGCCCACATTGCCACACCGGAGGTCCTGAGCGGTGCCTGGCGTGCACCGGATGGACGCGTCGCGGTGGCACTGGCGGGTATCAATCTCGAGCCGGTTGAAGCCACGGTGACTCTTGATCCGGCGCAGTGGGGGCTTCCGGCGAACACGCGTCTCGTTCGCCGCGACGAGGGGGGCGCGACGGAGCTTGGCTCGCTGCGCGCCGGTGCTCAGGAGATTGTGGTTCCGGTAGGCATTCTCGAGGCGGTGGTACTCGAGCTCATTCCGCCGACTCGGAAGTAACACCGCGCGAGCGGGTGCGGCGGAAGGTAGGAAGCTGCTCGCCTCATCCCCTCTCTCCACCCAGAATACGAAGGGCCCCGGTAACCCGGGGCCCTTCGGTTTTCCACCGGGAAGGCTTCGCTCAGAAGTCGAAGCGCATGCCCACCTGACCCATACGGGCACCATAGGCCGCCGTCGGCACACCAAACGAGGCCACCTGTGCGCCAGCCGCAGTGAACTGCGTGCCACCGTAGGAGAGGTTGTTGTTGAAGTTGAACACGTTGAACGCCTCAGCCGACAGGCTCACCTTCGCCTTGTTCCAGGTGAAGAGGGGGCGAGTCAGGCGCACATCCACGGTGCGGTACCAGTTCTTCCACGCGTTGTCCGGTCGGGTCGTGCGAATGCCGGTCGAGGAAACCGTGCCACCCGGGTAGTCGTCGCTGAGGACGTTGTCCAGGTTGATGTCGCGGCCATCGGTCGTGAGAAACGGACGCGGGCTCGCGATCGTGGCCACCGAGGAGAAGCTGAAGCCCAATGGCAGCGGGATGATGTCGGACAGCGTCACGCGATGCCGCTCGTCGCCCGTGGTCCGCTGGCGGTTGAACAGGAAGTCATAGGTGTACGTCGGGAGGCCCGCCGTATCGAAGTCACCCTCATACCAGCCAAGCGTGTACGCCAGATTGAAGCGCATCTTGTTGCGCTGGTAGGTCGCCTGCAGCAGGATGGAGGAGTAGTCCGACTTGCCGATGTCGGTCCAGATGAGGATGTCGCCATAGGCCGGCGTCAGCTTGCGCTTGTTGGGCGTGACCGTCTTGTCGAGATAGTTCGGATTGCGCTGCACATAGAGGTTATCCATGTGCTGACGCACGTAGTCGATATTGAACCCGAACTCGTTGGTCAGCTGGTGCCCGAAGCCAATGGACATCTGCTTGGCATTCGGGGTCTTCATGTCGAGATCCATCAGAATCGGCGATGCCGTGGCACTCACCCCGGAGATCACGCGCTGGCGCAGCACGGCGGGATCCTTGGTGCCCGGGTTCGCGAAGGTGTAGGTCCGCCACGTGGAGTTACGGCGCTCCTGGAAGCCCATAAAGCTCGTCACACGATCGTAGATGATCCCGAAACCACCGCGCACGAAGGTGCGGTTGTTCTTGAACGGATCCCACGAGAACGAGACGCGCGGCGAGATATTGCCGAGCTGGTTCTTGCGATTGCCGGCGTTGATGTAGTCCTTGAGCGCCGGAATGGACGTCAGTACGGGGTCCTTCGACCACGGCGTCACGTACTTGTTGTTGAGCGTATTGATTTCCGCGTCGTGGCGCAGGCCCAGCGACAAGGTGAAGTGCGGCTTGATGCGCCATTCATCGTTGATATAGATGCCCGTGGTATACCCCCTGGCATCGGCGATGGCATCGGAGGTGCCATTGGGATCCGTGAATCCGACGGCAATGGACGCCGAAATCGGCAGTGTCGCGGTATCCGACGAGAAGGTGAATGTGCCGTTCGTGTTGTTCGGCTGGTTCTGCGTGGCGCCGATGGTGGCGAGCTCCACACCGAACTTGATGACATGCGATCCACTGGCGTTGTCAATGTTCAGCGTGGACCGGTTCACCGCGCGGAAGTGCTTCTCGGTGAGAATCAGCGGGAAGCCCGAGGTGCCGAACACGATGCCCGGATAGTTGAACTGCGGGCCGGGCTTGAGCGGCGCTTCGTTGTGGCTCCAGCTCACATACTGCAGACTGGCTTCGTTCACGAAGTTGCCACCCTGCGACAGATAGCGCTGACGCAGCTGCGCCGTGTAGATGTCGTAGGTTTGCGAGATACCGGCATCCTGCGAGGAGCGGCCGCCGAAGTTGCCTTCGCCGCGGAGATAGCGGGCCGAGCCCATGAAATCGTACGTGACCCGCGGGCTCTGCACGTAGGTGAGGCGCGTGAATCCCGTATGGTTGCGATTGGGTGCCAGGAAAGAACCCTTGTACTGGCCCCAGGGGCCACTGATCGGGTTCACGTCAAGGTAGAAATCGGTGCTGGTCAGCTCATAGCTTGCCGCGAAGAACAGTTTGTCCTTCTGAATGGGACCCGAGAGGTTGAAACCGAGCTGCGTGCGGCCGTAGTCGGGCACCGCCTTCTGGAACGCGTTGCGCGCCAGCATGGCCTTGCCCTGATAGAAACCGAAACCCGAGCCCTTGAGCTCGTTCGTACCACGACGGCTTTCCGCGCTGATCACGTACGAGCCAGCACGGGTGAATTCCGCGTCGTAGGGATTGAGGTACACGCGGAACTGCTCGAGCCCTTCCTGCGGCAGTGGCGAACCCGTCTGGCCAAGACCCACGATATTGCCGTTGAACAGGCTCTTCATTTCGACACCGTCCATGTAGACGTTGAAGAAACGAAGGTCCGGCGCGGCGCCGCCCGAGGGGAGCGTGCGACCCGACTGCGGCGCGTAGGTCTTGATGCCCGGCGCAATACCGGCAAGGTTCATGATGCCGCGCGAGTTGAAGGGAAGATTCTCGATTTCTTCCTTCATGACCGGCGCCGACACCGACATGCGCTGCACTTCCACCTGCTTCACGCGTTCGGCGACCACGGCCATGGCATCCAGCTCGGCCGCTCCCTTCTCGAGGTCGAACTCCAGGCGCGCCCGCTGACCGATCACCAGCTGCACGGTGTCGGTGCGCTGCCGGAACCCGATGGCCCGCACGTTTACGGTGTAATTCCCGGAATAGAGACCCAGTACGCGGAAGTCGCCCGAGGCACGGGTGAGCGCCCTGGCGACTTCGTTGGTGGCGACATTCGTGACGGTGATCTGGGCACCGACGATCGGGGCGCCGTCGCCCCGCACCGCTCCCTCGAGCGTAATGGTATTCTGAGCAGATGCCGTGCTCGCACTCAACACAGCGATGGCACCGACGGCAAGCGCTCGACCTACCCGCAAGCGGGTTGGCCAGCGCTTGAGCGACGCAGAAAACATATGGTTTCCGTATCCAGAAAGGGGATGGAACGAGATGAAACGAAGGCTCACAAGATATGACCGGGCCATGGTCCGGACCAGCAGCATTGCCCTGACACCCGACAGTCCCAAGGTGCCAGGTCACAGGGCGGGAGTTTCCCGGCTGAGGTCCACAGTGGCGGTGCTCACGCTGGCATCGGTCTCACTGCTTGGTGCCTGCCGACTGCCCTCACGGCCTCCGGTCAGTGCTATACCCAGCATACGGCAGCTGGCACCGGGATTGCGCCATGAGGTTCGATTGGACCCGCGGGGGCCGTGGCGACTCCACATCGTGGAAGTGGATCTCACCAACCCGGCGCTGGTGCTGGACGCCGTGCGAGCCAGGGACGCACTGCGCGGTCGGGAACGTCCCTCGTCCATGGCGAAACGTCTGCAGAGCGACAGCAGCCGCATCCGCGTCGTCGTCAATGCGGATTTCTTCGACCTCGCAACGGGCGAAAACGAGAACAACCAGGTACTCGCGGGTGAATGGTGGAAGGGTCAGCCGCTGACGGACTCTCCCTACGACACCTACGACAACACCCATGGGCAAGTCGCCATAGATCCGGCCGGGACACTGACTTTCGGCCGCTTCATTCTCGACGCCCGTGTCTGGTCCAATCGTACGGCGGTGCCGATTCTCAGCGTGAATCGCAAGCCCACCGGGCGCTACGAGGGAACAGCACTCTACACCCCACGTTTCGGCAGGACCACGCCCTCCGACACCGGACGGGTAGCGGAGCTGCGGCTGCAACTCTTGGGAACTCGAGGCGACACACTGCTCTACACGGCCCCCGACACGGCGAGTGATCAGAGTGGTGGAGCGATCCCGCGAGATGGCCTGGTGCTCGTGGGATATGGAGACCGCGCCGCAGGTGTTGCGAGCCTCTCACGCACGGATACCCTGCGCATACACCTGGCCACCTGGCCCAGGCTCTCTTCGCAGCGCTTGCCCAGAACGCTACTGGGCGGATGGCCGTTGCTGGTGGTGGATGGCACGAACGTCGCAGCGCGGGCCGCCACGCTCGAAGGCACTATCTCCCGCAACGCCGAAGCCCGTCACCCTCGCACAGCTCTCGCGCTGTCGCAGTCGGGACACACCGCATGGCTGGTCACCGTTGACGGACGCGCAAGTGGTAGTGTGGGTATGACTCTGGTGGAACTCGCCGAGTTCCTCCGTTCGCTCGGCGCCTGGAACGCCCTGAACTTCGACGGTGGTGGCTCCACGACCATGGTGGTCGATGATCAGGTCGTCAACGCGCCCACCGATCAGGCAGGTGAACGGGAGGTCGGAAACGCCCTGGTCGTACGAGAACGGCGGGTGAGACGATAGGGACCCGCGCAGCCAATGGGACGGCGGCAAGACGAGGACAAGGCGAAGGCAATGCAATGCATAGCAAGGCAGGGCGAAAGCAAACGGGAGTGTGGCATCACCGATGCCGCACTCCCGTTCACACGCCCACGCACGCCGAGCCCGTCGGACCCTCCCTGGCGGAAAGGGATAGCTCCAATCAGGGCGCAGCGCGCCGATAGGTCCCGACAAGCGTCCCCTTGCCAAGCACATGCTGCGCCATGATGCGTAGGACCGCTTCGCGCGTCGCCGCAGGCGACATGCCCGTCGCAGCGACGTTCACGGTGATGTCGAGGGCATAGAGGTCGAAGACATAGTGATGAGCAGGCCCCGTACTCGGTGCGGCCGGGCCGCGATAATACGGGCCGCTCACACTGATCTGCCGAGCACCGGTTGAGAGCGTGCTGCCCGATGTCACACCGCGCGGCAGGGAGGTCGCCGTACCAGGGATGTTCCAGACCATCCAGTGCAGCTGGTCATCGAGCCCGTCGCCCATCGGCGCATCGGCATCGTGCACGATCAGGACATAACTGCGGGTGGAGTCGGGTGCGCCACTCCACTGGAGTGCGGGTGAGACATCCCGCCCCGTCTGAGCGAACATGGCGGGAATCGTCCCGCCATCGACAAAGTCAGGCGAGGTGAGTGTGAGCGTACGCATCGGCGCACGGGGGCGCGGCGGCTGCGCCGCGGGGGGCGTCACCGGACCAGCGGTGGGTCGCGCGCCGCCAGAGGCCTGGGCCCCGGCATCGGCGGTCATGACCGCCAGCAGGAGGCCCGGCAGGAGGCCAGACAGCAGGCGTGTCGATGACCGGATCGCATGCACACGCTTCACTTGAAGTTCCTCGGCTGGGTCTTGCGCCAGGCATCATAGCGCGAACGCAGCGTTTTCACCGGGTTGAGATTCTCACCGGGCTTGATGGCGTTCGGTCCGCCCTGCTCGGGCTGCGCCACGGTGATGTACATGGCATATCGGCCGTTGTTGTGCGAGTCACCGTTCGTATCCGTGCTGTTGGCCATGAGCATGTAGGCCACATACGCCGTGCGCCCTTCGCAGGGGATCACGGGCTTCGAACCGTCGGCCGGCAGTGGCGGGCAGACACAGCGGCTGTCACCACCGTACTGATCGGCGGTCTCCAGGGCCGCCATCACCCGATCGGTGAGCGAGCCGGTGGTGTGCAGAAACGCTTTCACCGCGTTGGGAACCACGTCGCCCGCACGCAGGATGTTGCCCTGTATGGAGTAGTAGATCTGGGTGCCAGGCACCTGACCCTGCATATCCTGCGTGACATACCCGTTCGAAAGCCCCGAGTGACCTGCGGTGCGTCCCTGCAGATCCACGATGCCGAATTGGCGACTCTGAAACGCCGGATCCGCAGAGAGCATTTCGATGATGCGCTGCGGGTCGGTCCCCTTCTGCAGCTCGCGGTACACCAGCATCTGATTCGCGTGGGTGCCATCCACACCGGCCTGGCAGGCAGCCACGCCCTTTCCCGGCACGACAACGGCCTGGATGTTCATGAGGAAATTGTCGTCACGGTCGACGCAGGTGGCGGAGGCGATGACCACGCGACCCGTGGCCATGTCGACAGCAATGACGGACCAGGTGGCGTGCGCGGCGCGGGGAATACCCAGCACCATCGCACAGCAGACAAGCACGATTCGCAGCAGACGCATGCAGTGAAGGGGAGGAGGCGAGGAAGGCGGGTGGGGTCAGCGTCAGGTTCGCGCTAACTTGCCCGGTGGGCAGGCCCGAGCCAGGACCCCGATTGGGTGCGCGTCTGGGAATCCCATTCGGATATCCGGTTCGGGGATCTTCAATAGGTGCACCGCAGATCGCCTCCCGTCCAGACGCTTCGTTCCCATTTCCATCACCCGAATGTTCTTTTCTCGTTTCCAGCAGAGGCGCCGGCTCTTCGCGCTGGCGATTACCTCGGCGCTCACGGGGTGCGCCGGTTCACAGACATCACCGGCCCGTTCGACGGCCACGCTTGCCGTCGCAATTTCCAACGAGCGGCCCACGCCGCAGTCCGACACCCTGCGTGGATTCACGGTCTATCACTCCGGCAGCGATTCCGATGTCCAAACCACGGTCCGTGGCGGCGCCTACCTCGCCGGCGGCGGTACGGACATCGATGCCGGGATGCGATGGCTGCTGGCGCAGGGCGGCGAGCGGTCCAGCGGAGGGTTCGGTGATGTCGTCATCCTGCGTTCGAGCGGAGCTGACGGATATCACCGCATGCTGACCGGCATGGGTGCCAACTCGGTCCGGAGTTTTGTCATTTTCTCGCGCGAGGGTGCCGATCACCAGGACATTGCCGATGCCATCGCACGTGCGGAGGTGATCTTCATTGCCGGCGGCGATCAATCCACCTACGAGACCCGCTGGCGAGGCACTGCGCTGCAACGTGCGGTGAACGCGCGCATCGCGGCGGGCGTTCCGGTGGGAGGCACCAGTGCCGGTCTCGCCGTGCTCGGCGAGCACGTCTACTCGGCGCTCAACGTCTCGTCCACATCGGCGACGGTTCTCGCGAGTCCCTACGATTCGTCCGTCACCTTCTCACGGTCGCTGTTCACCTTGCCCGTTCTGAAAAACGTGATCACCGACTCCCATTTTGCAGTACGCGACCGTATGGGACGCCTTCTGGTGTTTCTTGCCCGCCTGCAACAGGACGGTGCCTCCAGCAGCCCGAGGGCGCTGGCTGTCGACGAGAAGTCCGCCGTTGGCGTGGACGCATCCGGCATGGCCACAGTGTTCGGCACGGGCAAGGGCGCCTGGTTGCTTTCGCTACCGGCCACAGCAACCCGCATCTGCCAGGCAAACACAGCGCTTACCCTGTCATCCGTCGATGTACTGAATGTTCCTGCACAGGCGAGCTTCGATCTGGCACGGTGGTCCGCACCAACGGGCAGACACTACACGCTGCAGGTCCAGGCCGGGGTCGTTACCTCTTCGGATGGGTCGATCTACTGAAAGGAGGTCCACCTCGAGCAGAACCTCGAAGACCTCGGACGAGTGATGCGATGCCTTCGGATGACCTGCTGCCTCGCGTTGTCTGCTTCATCCCCAGACGCACGAAGCCCGCTGCGACGAGCTGGTCGCAGCGGGCTTCAGCGTCCTGATCGGGGCTCAGGTGCGCGCCGGGCCCATGATATTGCGGGCAAACAGCGCCACGATGATCGCGATCAGGGCGATCTGTCCGAAGGGTCCGACCGTCCGAATCACGCTGAAGATCCCCGAGATCAGTAACAGGGGCAACTTGATGATCGGCAGCAGCCAGTCGGCGTGCGCGGGATGACTGAAAAACGGCATCGGGGAGCCTCGATTGGGGTCAGAGCCAATAGACTAGCGACGCAGCGCGTCGCGGGCAATCACCCCATAGTCCTCGGCCCCATATCCCTGTGCGATGACCTCATCCATCCGCGCCGCAATGGACGGAAGCGCCGCCAACGGCCTGGCACCGGCCGTCTCCATCATCAGTTGCACGTCCTTGCGTGCCATGGTGAGTTCGAAACTGGGGGCGAAGTTCCCTTCGGACATCTTCTTCCCACGATTCTGGAGCATGCTGCCGGGATTGAAGAACTGCAGCAGCTCGAGAGCGTCCGGCGCCGATACGTCGGACCCCGCCGCGATCGTGAAGACATCGGACACCAGCGCGCCGAGTCCGATGATCAGGGCATTGCCCATCAGCTTGTAGGCCGCAGCCAGATCGGGCCGTTCGCCCCAGTAGATCACGCGCTGGGCCTGGGCCTCGAGGGCCGGGCGCACGACGTCAAAAAGCTCCTGCGGCCCCGAGACCATGATGATCCCCTGCCCCTGGCGCGCGGCAGCCGGCCCGATGAAGACCGGGCAATGCAGATATTTGAGCCCCTCCCGCGCCAGCCGGCCGGCCCGTGCGGCGGTCAACACCGGTTGCGTCGTGCTGTGGTCAATGATGATGGCCTGGGGCGCCAGCCCCTCGCGGAGTGCCGCGAGTACCTCCTCGACGGCCGCATCGTCCTTGAGCACCAAATGCACGCGGTCGGCGTCACGGACCGCCTCTCGTGGTGTCGGGGCCACCCGCGCACCAATGGGCACGAGGGCCGCGGCTTTCTCCGGAGTGCGATTCCACACCGTAACGGTGTCGCCTCGTCCGAGCGCGGCCTCCACAAAGCCGCTCCCGAGGAGGCCCGTACCGAGATATGCAATAGTCGACATGCGTGAAAGGTAGTGTGACGGGCACGAATGCCGCTGCCAGGTTATCGCCACGGCGGCTCGGCCGTTCCTTGCCCCTGCCGGGAGTACCCGGTTAGCTTCACCGCTCTGACGAAGTGAGGGTACCCGCACCGCTGCAGGACCAGGTGCAGACTTATCTGAACCCGTCGGGTGGAGTGCGGGGTGGTCGCAATTTGATTCCTCGCCCTCCAGGTGCCACGGGCAGTGCCCGCGCCGGTGCCGCAATGCGCGCGTAGCTCAGTTGGATAGAGCGTCGGCCTCCGGAGCCGAAGGTCGCAGGTTCGAGTCCTGCCGCGCGCATGCGTTGGCCCCTCTGGGGTCAACTTGTGTGGGATACGTCACGCGGGGCCATCCAGGCCAGGCGTGACCCTCAGTCCCTCGTTCCCTTGCCCAGTGCATGTCGCCGAGCTGAAACGGAAGTCCGTTCCTGAACTCCTCGCCCTCGCGGAGTCCTTGCAGCTCACCAGCGTCAACGGCCTCCGCAAGCAGGAGCTCATCTTCCGTATCGAGCAGGCCCTGCTCGATACCGATACGACGCTCCACGGCGAGGGCGTTCTCGAAGTTCTGCCCGAAGGCTACGGGTTTCTCCGGGCTCAGGACTTCAATTATCTGCACGGCCCCGACGACATCTACGTCTCCCCCTCCCAGGTGAAGCGCTTCGACCTCCGTACCGGTGACACGGTCATGGGGGAAGTTCGCCCACCCAAGGAGTGGGAACGCTATCTCGCGCTCCTCAAGGTGGAGCGCATCAACGGTGGTGACCCCGAGCAGTCCAAATTGCGCAGCGCTTTCGACAACCTGACCGCCAAGTACCCCGACGAGCGAATCCACCTTGAGCGGGCGAACGGGGAAGTCGCCACTCGTGTCTGTGATATCATCGCTCCCCTGGGCAAGGGCCAGCGGGCGTTGATCGTCGCACCGCCGAAGGGCGGCAAGACCATCCTGCTGCAGCAGTTGGCCAACGCCATCGGCGAGAATCACCCCGAGGTTGCACTCATCATCCTGCTGATTGATGAGCGACCCGAGGAGGTGACCGATATGCAGGCGTCCTGTCCGCATGCGGAGGTCATCTGCTCTACCTTCGATGAGTCGGCCGATCGCCACGTGCAGGTGGCCGACATGGTCATCGAAAAGGCCAAGCGCCTCGTGGAATCGGGCCGGGATGTCGTCATCCTGCTCGACTCCATCACCCGGCTTGCACGCGCGCACAACGCCGTCGCCCCCCAGGGCGGCAAGCTCATGTCCGGCGGCATGGAGGCCACCGCGATGCAGAAGCCCAAGGCCTTCTTTGGCGCTGCACGCAAGCTGGTGGAAGGCGGGTCGCTCACCATCGTGGCGACCGCCCTCATCGAGACCAACTCGCGCATGGACGAGCTGATCTTCGAAGAGTTCAAGGGCACCGGCAACATGGAGCTCGTGCTCGATCGCAAGCTGGCAGAGAAGCGCATCTTCCCCGCCATCGATATCAACAAGTCGGGCACGCGCCGTGAAGAATTGCTGCTCACGCCGTTCGAACAGCAGCGCATCTTCCTACTGCGCACCTTTCTGGCGGACATGCCGAGCGACGAGGCCATGCTCTTCCTGCTCAAGCGCATGGAACGGGCAGAGACCAATCGCGAGTTCTTCGAGCAGATGGCGGAGGCGTAAAGCGCATGCACATGCCCGCCGGACGTCTGCTGGCGGTTGACTGGGGCGACAAGCGCATTGGGCTTGCCGTCAGCGACGAACTCGGCTTGCTGGCATCACCGGCGGGCATCATTGCCCGGCGCGCCGGGAAGCGTCCACCACTGGCTGAGCTCATGCGGCAGGCCGATGCGCTGCAGGTAAGCGGCTACCTGTTCGGGCTGCCCCTCGATCCGAATGGCGACGAGACCGACCGGTCCCGCGAAGTGCGGGATGTGGCCACGCGGCTCGCCGCACGGCAGCCCAGGCCCATTCGGCTGGTTGACGAGCGTTTCACCACGTCGGCTGCGCTGCGAAGTATCCGGGAACAGGGCGGCAGCACCCGAGGACGGAAAGGAGATGTGGACGCCTTCGCAGCCTGCGTGCTGCTCGAGGGCGTGTTGCGGGCAGCATCGCAGGGGGTGCTGGTGGGAGAGACGGTCACCGGCGATGCCACGCCTAAGGCATCCGCCGCGTCTGTTCCGCCAGCCCCATCGGTGGCTCCGGCAGCACCGGACGCGGAGGACTGATGGTCCGCCGGAAATCGAACGGACGTCCCCGCCGGATGCTCTGGCAGGTCGGTGTTTCCGTGGCGGCCGTGCTCGGATTGGGGCTCGTCTTCAGGGAGATGCGAGGATCAGTGGAGGCTTCGCAGACCCCAGTCCGTGTGGTCATCCCGCGCGGTGCGAGCATGCGCGCGGCTGCCGACTCGTTTGCCGCCCACCATGTGGTAGGATCGTCGCGCCTCCTGCAATGGTTCGCGACGGCAATGGGCCGGGAGCGGGCCATCAAGCCGGGCACCTATCAGTTCGCGGAGCACACAGGATACAGCACCGTGCTCGACGCGCTGATCAATGGTCGAGGCGTGCTGCACACCATCGTGATCCCCGAGGGCTTCGATCTTCGCGACATCACCCCCTTGCTCGTGAAGGTGCTCGGCGTGAGCGCCGACTCAGTGCAGGCCGCCACCACAGACACGGCCTGGCTGCATCGCCTCGATGTCCCCGCCCCATCCCTGGAGGGCTATCTTTTCCCCGCGACCTACTCGTTCCCTGACGGGACCACCGCGCGCGAGGCCATCACGGCAATGCTCCAGCATTTCGAGATCCAATGGACGGCCGAGTGGACCGCGCGCGCACAGGCCCGCCAGCTCTCGCGCCACGACGTCATGACGATGGCCAGCATCGTCGAGAAGGAAGCGCGCAAGGCGGAGGAACGCCCGCTGATTGCGGCTGTGTATTGGAATCGGGTGCGAAAGGGGATGCGCCTGCAAGCAGATCCTACGGTGCAGTATGCCCTGCCGCAGCACGTGGAGCGGGTGCTGTACAAGGATCTCGAGACCGATTCGAAGTACAACACCTACAAGTACGCCGGATTGCCACCGGGCCCCATCGCTTCGCCGGGAGCCGCCGCCATCGCGGCGACGCTCGCGCCCGCCGATGTGCCGTACCTGTATTTCGTCGCGCGCCCCGACGGCAGTCATGAGTTTCGCACGACCTTTGCGGAGCACGCACGGGCCATTGCACAGATCAGGGCGGCGCGCCGCGCCGCCGAATCCACGCCGCGCCGTTCCTCTCCCTAGACCTCCGGCCCGACAGGGCGTCAATGATGCGTCTCCCGCCGACTGCCATCTCGCTCGTCGTTTCCACCTACAACTGGCCGCGCGCCCTCGAACTGGTGCTGCAGAGTGTACGCCGCCAGAAACGTCTCCCTGAGGAAGTCCTGGTCGCCGACGATGGATCGCGGGACGACACTCGGGCACTCATCGCACGGGAGATGGAGACCTTCCCGGTTCCGCTCATCCACATCTGGCACGACGACAACGGGTTCCGTTTGGCGGCCATCCGCAACAAGGCCATTGCCGCTGCCCGTGGTGAGTACATCGTCCAGATCGATGGGGATATTCTGCTGCACCCCGGATTCTTCGAGGGTCACCGAGCTTTTGCGCAGCGGGGTAGCTGGGCGCAGGGCTCGCGGGCGATGCTTGGACCTGACTGCACCGCAAGACTGCTGCGGGGTGATGCCTGTCGGCTCGGAGCGTTCACCAGGGGCCTGAAGAGTCGACCCAATGCCGTCTACGCCCCGTGCCTTGCCCGGTTCGTGCGTGGGCCGAAGGACTCCATGACCCGGATCCGCGGCGCGCACATGGCGTTCTGGCGTGAGGATCTGGTGCGGGTCAATGGCTACGATGAAGAGATCGAGGGCTGGGGACGCGAAGACAGCGAACTGGCCACACGCCTATCCCATGCGGGCGTTCAGCGGCGGAACATCAAGTTCTCCGCCGTCGCGTATCACCTCTGGCACAAGCCGGCCACCTCGGAGCACCTTGCGCGCAATCATGAGCGCCTCGAGCGTACCCGTGCGCTGCAACTGACCCGCGCCGCGCTCGGTCTTGATCGCAATCTCCCTTCCTCGATCTCGTGACGCCTCGTTCTTCTCGTCCGTCAGAAGATTCCCCACGCCAAGTGGCACGTACCCGCGGCACAGATGCGCGTCGCGCACCAGCGGCCGTGGGAGGAGAGGTGGCCGTCGTCACCCGACGTGGCGCGCAGCGCATCCGGCAGGGGCATCCGTGGGTCTTTCGCTCTGATATTGAACGGCGCCCGGATCTGCCGGCGGGATTCGTGCGTGTCGAGGAGTACACCGGCGCGCCGCTCGGCTACGCCCTGTGGAGCCCTCGATCGGAGATCTCGCTGCGCCATGTCAGCACCAACGTCCACGAAGCCCCCGACGCGACCTGGTGGTACACCCGCCTGCGCAGCGCCATCGCGCGCCGCGCGCCGCTCGCCGCCCAGGCATCGGCCTATCGCCTCGTGCATGGCGAAGGCGATGGCTTGCCGTCGCTCATCGTCGATCGCTACGACGATGTGCTTGTGGTGCAGTTGCTCTCCGCCGGCGTGGACGCCTCGGCGGATGCGATCGTGGACGCGCTGCGGGAGCTCACCGGCTGCCGCGGCATTCTCGCACGCAATGACCCACCGGCCCGGGAACGCGAAGGACTACCTCGGGAAGTCCGCCTCCTGTATGGCGAGGTGCCGCGTCTCGTCGAGGTCAGCGAGCACGGGGTGCAGTACCTTGCTGCACCCTGGGATGGCCAGAAGACCGGAGCATTTCTCGATCAGCGCGAGAATCGCGTGCTCATCGGTGGCCTCGCTCGCGGCCAGGCGCTCGACTGCTTTGCGTATCACGGTTCATTTGCGCTGCACCTGGCACGTCACGCCGATCGGGTAACCGCCCTCGACATCTCGGCGCCCGCACTGGCGCGAGTACACGAGCATGCCGAG
Source organism: uncultured Gemmatimonas sp. (assembly GCA_964586985.1). Taxonomy (GTDB): domain Bacteria; phylum Gemmatimonadota; class Gemmatimonadetes; order Gemmatimonadales; family Gemmatimonadaceae; genus Gemmatimonas. The sequence goes on from CAZPJX010000029.1 coordinate 22,769, forward strand.
CGAAACGGCCTGACGAATATCGAGCCCGTGGAAGGCGACGCGTTCGACTGCCTGCGCGCCTGGTCCCGCGAAGGACGGCGCTTCGAGACCATTGTGGTCGACCCGCCAGCCTTCGCCAAGCACAGAGGGGCCATCGAAAGCGCCCTGCGCGGCTATAAGGACATCAACCTGCAGGCCATGCGCTTGCTGGCTCCCGGCGGCCTGCTCTTCACCGCCTCCTGCAGCCACCATCTCACGCGCGGCCTGTTCTTCGAGATGCTCCAGGATGCCGCGGCGGACAGCGGGCGTCGATTCGCCCTGCGGATGATCACCGGTCAGCCGCTCGATCATCCGGAACTGATCACGGTGCCGGAAACGGGTTACCTGAAAGGGGCGCTGCTGGAGGCGATGGACTGAGAATCGGCTGGCCATTCGGACCCGAACCCAAGCCAATCAGCAAACGCTTGCACATCTGTCGTTTGCGCATGGATCACGCGGAAGATTCAGGGTTGCGCAAATGCAAGAGGCGAATAAGTTGTCCACATTCTTCCACAATCCCGAGGGATAGTCTCATCAGTTCTCCCCGGTCGCTGAAGTACGAGTACGAGCTGTATGTCGAACGTGAGATCGAGGACTACAAGGACTCGGTCTCCCGCGGCTCACTCCTGAAGATCGGTGACGAAGCGGTCGAGGCACTGCGCCAGGCCGCCCAGATCGCACTCACGGAAATTCTGGTCTGGCAGGAAGTCGACCGGATCATTGCGCGCCGTCTGCGGTTGCCCACCTACGCCACGTGGAAGCGACGCCGCCTCAAGATGCTGGTCGAGTACCAGCGGCCGGAGCACTGGGGCATTGATCCCGATGCGGCATTGGTTCGCGCCCTGTCTGACTCCGGCGATCGCCACGTCCTCGTGGCGGGTGCTGAACGCGAAGGCCCCGCACTGTTTCTCGCGGCGCGAGGTGCCGCCGTGACGGCGCTGGAACCCGCAGAGGACGCCGTAGAGCGCGTAGTGCGCGCTGCCAAGGCTGCGGGACTCACCGAGCGCGTTCGTGGCTACTGCGCCGATCTGGGGGCATGGGCGCCCGACGTGGAGCTGCACGCCGTCGTCGTCTCTTCGTCCGCGTTTGCTGGCCTCGATGCGCAGGATCGGGCCCGGGTCATCGCGGTGCTCCAGAGCGCCACCGTCGATGGTGGAGTCCATCTGGTGGAGACTATCGCCGCCGGCACGGACAGCCACAGTGAGACCGCAACAGGGGTACTGCCACTCGAAGAACTGGCCTCGCGGTATCATGGCTGGACGATCTCCGTTGAGCGGAGCAGCGGTCGGCATCAGACCTTCCTCGCCCGCAAGGAAGTCGCCCTCGCCTGAGGCGTCGACGCGCGGTGGGCCGGCTCGAGTGTGTCACGTTGACACACTCGAGCTTTTTTGTGACGTGTCATGGGGACACTTCGGGTTGTGACACGGAGCACTTCAGATCCGGCAACCCGTTATGGGATAAGGCATTACCATCACGATCCCCAATGGCATCCGATGTGCAATTGGTGTGAGCCGAGCAATCGGCGCTCGTGACGCTGTTGTTTCAAGAACGGAGTCACTCGAACGCTGCACATCATTCAGCACTCATCCAGGGTGGAGGGTCACCCCTCATGCGTATCCAGAACATTTTTTCGCCGACCAACGAACGGGAGCCGCTGGGGATCGTGATCGCCGATGGCGGCCACGGCGATGCCCTCCCGCGATTCTCCGCTTTCGTGTGGGGACCTGTTCCTGAAGACAGTGAGTTGATCGGTGACCCTGAACCACTGGCCGTCGCAACGTGTGTTGAGGCGGCGGTTGCCGCGGCGGTCTGATTCGCCACGAGGGCCCAGCATCAAGTCGATGAAGGGACAAACGTGAAAGGCGCCGGCAGACATGCCGGCGCCTTTCGCGTGTATAGGAACTGCACCATCGCTGACGACTGAATTACATCGCGACCGGCGCAGGTGCAGCCACCTTCTTGGCGCGCTTGACCGTCTTGCGAGCCTTCTTGGCCGCCTTCTTCGCACCCTTCTTTGCCGCCTTCTTGGCGCCCTTCTTCGCGGCCTTCTTGGCCACCTTCTTGGCGCCGCGCTTCACGGCCTTCTTGGCGCCCTTCTTGGCAACTTTCTTGGCGCCCTTCTTGGCGGCCTTCTTCGCAGCCTTCTTCACGGTCTTGCGCGCAGCTTTCTTTGCGACCTTGCGGCCACCCTTCTTCGCCGCCTTCTTAGCGGCCTTCTTGGCAGGAGCCATTGGAACAACTCTCCTCTCGAGGAGGTGGATCGTGCTCCCTTTCCCCCGGTGGAAAGGTGAGCGCACAACCCGCACGGCGCATGCACCGTGGTGGATTGTGCTACACGGCCTCCATGAGGCACGCGTAGTGGGGTGTCCGCTCAAGCCGCTGCACGATGCCGCGCTGCGGTGGAGCGAACGGGAAGAGGGTCGTCGTCGTCGTGGCGATGCCGCTGGTGGCGATGCCGGCGGAAACGACGGAACCAATCGGGATGATCGCGTGGTGAGCGGCGATCTGGCTCTGACGCTGTGTGGCGAGGACAGCGGAGCGTGCCGTCGATCCGCGCATTGGCGCGATCAGCGACGGCGGGGCGGAGACCCGCTCGGAGGAGCAACGGGTCCCGAATGATGGGGTCGCCGAAGCGACGCGGTACTGCGGGTGGAACTCGTGCCGGACTATGGCCACGCGTTTCCGATGAGGACTGCGCGCCCCGAAACGGTGAACTGCAGGACGTTCGGGGAGTTCGATGTGGACAGCGCGCGCAAGTCGTTGAATTGACGCGAATATACGCGTGGATAATTCCAACGCGCAATAGCGCGTATAAAGAACGCGCGCGATTACTGAAAGGCAACAAGGTCGCCGATCCCCGCGATCATCTTCCACGCGCCTCCTGCAGATGCGACCTTTCACCGACCCGTCACCCGTTCCCCAACGGCGCCAGTCGCAGCGCCGCCAATTCCTTGGAGTCTCATGAAAGCGCTCGTGAAACAGACGGCCGGCCGCGGTCTCACTCTCACGGACGTGCCCGTTCCAACGATCCGCGACGACGAAGTGCTGATCCGCGTCCGCCGCGCCGGCGTCTGCGGGACAGACGTGCACATCTACGAGTGGGACCCCTGGGCCGCCGGCCGCTGCAAACCGCCGTTCGTCGTCGGCCATGAGTTCGCCGGCGATGTCGTCGCAGCGGGTCGCCTGGTCGAGACAGTCAGAGTCGGCGATCGCGTGACCGCCGAAGGGCACATCGTCGATGAACGCTCGCTCTTCAGCCGGACCGGCAATGCCCACGCAGACCCGTCCACCCGAATCATTGGCGTCGATCGTGACGGGTGCTTCGCCGAGTTCATCGCCATGCCCGCCACGAATGTCTGGCATCTCGACGATGCTATCAGCTACGATATCGGCGGCATCCACGACCCGATGGGGAATGCGTTCCACACCGCACTCACGGCCGATATCCCGGGGTCGGTCGTCCTGATTACCGGATGTGGCCCGATTGGCGCATTCGCCGTGGGCATCTGCCGAGCGGCGGGCGCGGCGCGCATCATCGCCACCGACGTGAATCCTCGGCGCCTCGAACTGGCGCGCACCATGGGCGCACACGACGCCGTCCATCCCGACCTGGCACGGGGAGCCGTGATGGCCGCTTCGGACGGCCATGGTGCCGACGTCGTGCTCGAAATGTCCGGCGTGCCAAGCGCTGTGCATCAGGCCTTTGCGCTCGCACGCCCCGCCGGTCGCGTGAACATGCTCGGCATCCCTTCCCGCGCGATCGACATCGACTTCGCCACCGAGATCATCTTCAAGGGGCTGACCATCTACGGCGTGGTGGGGCGGCGGATGTACGACACCTGGCACCAGATGTCCCGGTTCCTTCGCTCAGGCGCCTTCGATCCAAGTCCGGTCATCACGCATCGCCTCCCGCTCGAAGCGGTTGACGATGCGATGCAGCTCATCAAGAGCGGTGAGGCCGGCAAGATCATATTCACCCTCGACTGATCGCCCTCGACCGATGCCCGCACGCACTCACGCACTCACACACGAGCTTCAGGCCGAACTCGACGCGCTCGTCGCCAACGGGACCTACAAGCACCTCAACTATATCGAGGGGCCGCAGGGCGCCCGCGTCCGCATGGAGGGGCGCGGCGACGTCATCGTGCTCTCGTCCAACAACTATCTCGGGCTCGCCAACGAAGCGGCCGTGGTGGACGCCGGGATCGCTGGCTTGCAGCGCTTCGGCGCCGGCACCGCCAGTGTCCGTTTCATCTGTGGGACGTTCACCGTCCACCGCGAGCTCGAGGCCGCATTGGCCCGGTTCGTGGGCACGGAGGACAGCCTGAGCTACGTCTCCGCCTGGAACGCCAACGAGGCGCTGACCCCCACGATCGCGCGCGAAGGAGACTTCGTCATCTCCGACGCACTCAACCACGCCTCGATCATCGACTCGGTACGTCTGGCCAAAGCCATCACCAAGTGCACGACGGCGGTATACCAGCATGCCGACATGGATGACCTCCGCACCAAGCTCCGAGCCCAACACGGAGCAAAACGCAAGATCATCTGGACCGATGGAGTCTTCTCGATGGAGGGGTCCATTGCGAAACTCCCCGAAATCCTGCAGATCGCCCGGGATGAAGGGGCCGTCGTGGTCATGGACGATTCGCACGCCACCGGTGTGCTGGGCAGGACCGGCCGTGGGACCGCCGAGCACTTTGGCGTGCTAGGAGAGGTCGACATCATTACGTCCACGCTGGGCAAGGCACTTGGGGGCGCTGCAGGCGGCTTCATTGCCGGACCCGCGGCGCTCTGCGACATCATGACGCAGCGTTCCAGGCCGCAACTCTTCTCGAATGCCCTGCCGCCAACCGTCGCCGCAAGCGCCCTCGCGGCGGTACGACACACGGAAGCGCACCCGGAGCTCGTCGCGCGACTCCATGAAAACTCCCGATACTTCCGCGCAGCCATCCAGGAAGCCGGATTCAACCCACTACCCGGCGAAACGCCCATCG
>CAZPJX010000030.1:0-27082 GCA_964586985.1 uncultured Gemmatimonas sp.
GCCGCATCCGGGACGCCATCGGTATCCCGCTCTTTCTGGCGGGCGGGCTTACCCCCGCAAACGTCGCTGATGCCATCGCTGCGGTTGAACCATTTGGTCTCGACCTGTGTAGCGGAGTCCGCACCAACGACACCCTCGACCCCGCAAAGCTCCGAGCGTTCTTTGCGGCCATTCCACATGGAGCCGCCTGACCGGTCGTTGCGCCTGACTTTCATTAGCGGCTTCGCCGTCTGTTGCCCGACGCTGAACCAGAACGTTGGGTATACCAACCTGCTAAGCAACTGCCGGCCCGCGACCGCCGCCTGGCGGTGATCTTCACTGTCCACCGTCAGCTGGTCCGTGTGATCTCCGCCCGTCCGAAGAGTCAGAAGAAACGTACACCCCATATCGATGAGACGCCCATGTACGGACTGATCGGCAGGATGAAAGCAGTGCCCGGCAAACGCGACGACTTGATCGCTGTATTGCTGGAAGGTGTTTCTGGCATGCCTGGTTGCTTGAACTACGTGGTCGCGCAAGATCCAGCGGATGCAGATGCGATTTGGATCACGGAGGTCTGGGAGAGTGGGAGCAGCCACAAGGCGTCGCTATCGCTGCCTTCGGTCAAAGAGGCTATCTCGCGCGGCAAGCCATTAATTGCCACCTTTGATCAGTACATTGAGACGACCCCTGTGGGCGGGTATGGTCTTCCGGTGAGCCACTGAGGAGCTGGGTAACAAATGGCAGGCGCATGCAAGGGACTCGCTCTCCGGCACTCTGTGCGGGCCTGTCCCGCTGTTCCCAAAAAGCCACCGGTATACCGCGGTGAATGGCTCGTTTCATTGAGCAACGACACGGCCGTCCGCTCTGTTAACGCACGTACCCGCGCTGATGGTCATCGGGATTTGGAGCGACTCGAGGGGGCCATGCGTCCGAGCGCCACGCCAGGAGCCCTGTGGCTTGTAGAGGCAGGGCTTCGCACTTCGGATCGACTTGCCGAACATGCTCTTGGTCGGAGCCGTGGATCGCGCTGGTGACGAGGCGTCGTGGACATCCTTCTTCGTACGGCCGACAGCATTGTACCGCGGGGGCTCTGGATCATGAATCCCGCGAAGGCCGTTGCCGAGGAAAAAATAGCCTGCGCTGACCACAGTGTTCAGACGACCTTCATCTCTCCGACAGGACATCTTAGGAGCCTCAGGCGCATGCCAGAGACATCAGGGTACTCCTCTGGCCACCGAAATCATGCCGCAAAGCCCTGATCTGCTGCGCCGTCTGCTGCGCGCCAAGGATCGGATGGACGCGGCATCACAGGAAGAATGGCCGGTTCAGCGCCTGGCGGAGGTGAGCCTGGTGTCGCCCGCCCATTTCGCGCGATCCTTCAAGATGGCCTTTGGCATGCCCCCCCATCGGTATCTCCTCACACGCCGTATCGAGCGGGCCGTGTCGATGCTTCGCGGGACGGACCTGAGCATCTCGGAGATCGCGCTCCAGACGGGATGGCAGAGTCTGGGCACCTTCGGCCGGATCTTCCGGGACATCACCGGTGAAAGCCCAGGTGAGCTCCGCGCCCGAGAGGGAGAGCGCCTTCAGGGGAAGCCTCACCGTGAGCGGGCGCTGGTACCGGAGTGTCTCGAGCGCGCGGCCAGTCGACCTGACCTGAAAATGTCAGTTTCGGAGAAGCGAAGAGACGCCGCCGCTGGGTAAGATGGAGCCTCACCTATCGGAGGTTCTATCGTGGCATACGGAGTGCAGGTGGTCGGTCTCTACGTTCGGGATCAGGACGAAGCGCTGGCGTTCTATGTGGAGCAGTTGGGGTTTCGCGTTCATACCGATGTCGGCAATGGACCCTACCGCTGGCTGACGGTGCAGCACCCGGAGCAGTCTTCGTTTCAGCTTGGCCTCTTCACACCCGGCCCGCCGGTGCATGATGCCGCAACCGCGCAGGCGCTCTCGGAGGTTGTGGCGAAAGGGGCCATGCCACCCCTCGTCCTCGCGGTCGATGACTGTCGTGCCACCTACGCAAGACTGCGGGACAAGGGTGTGGAGTTCACGCAGGAGCCCGTGGAACGATACGGCGCGGTCGACGCGGGCTTTCGTGATCCGTCGGGCAACGGCTGGAAGATGATCCAGGCAGGAGCGGCGACTTCTCCGGCATGACGATGGTCGAGGTTGCGAATTGCTGCGGCTCTTCGTGCCGAGATCCGCAGTCTCCGAGAACGATTCGGCGCGAGGCATCCAAGATTACCTCGGTCATGCCTCGCACTGAAGGGAGACGAGCAGGTCCACCATCCCTTCGTCCGAGTGTGCGTCAGACACCAGTACATTGGCCCAGTTATACTGGGTGGCCGCCGCCGCTGTTTCGGCTCCGATGCAGATCGCCTGCGCCTGGCCCAGAGGGATGTTGGTTCGTCCGAGTGCGAGAACCGCGGAGGGCGATGCAAAGAGGATGGCGTCCACACCCTGCACGATTTCGTCCCGGATTCTGGGGTCCAGCGGCAGGAGCTGCGTTTCATACACCGACACACTCTCCACACAGGTGCCGTGGGTGGTGAGCGTTGCGGGGATCGAGTCCGCCGCAAGAGTCCCGCAGGGGAAGAGCACCCTACCTGGAGCGGGATGTTCAGCCAGGAGCTGCCGCACAAGTGTGTCGGCACGTGCGGGGGTTGCGACGAGATCAGGACGGAGCCCCCACGCCTCCAGTTCCCGGCTCGTGATGGGTCCAACGGCAGCGATACGTATCGCGCCGAGGCGTCGGGTATCTCCCCCGAACATTTCGAGTGCCTGACGAAACCCACGCACGGCGTGGCGTGAGGTGAAGACGATCCAGTCATAGCTGGCGAGACGAGTAGGCCAGGTGGGATCGTCAGGCAGACGCGGAGCAATTTCAATAAGGGGGCATGAGATGACCTCCGCCCCGAGCGCCTGTAACCGCTGCGTGATCTCCTGGGCAGCGCTGACGGGTCGGGTCACGACGATCCGCTTCCCCGACAGCAGGCCGGGCTGCGGCTTCGCGCGTGCCGCCGTCTCGCCAAGCACGATGATGGCCGGCGACTGGAGGCCAGCAGCGCTCGTAAGGTCCGCAATCTCATCGAGTCGACCACGAACGCTGCGCTGCCCCGGCAGTGTTGCACGCTCGATGACGGCTGCTGGTGTCCCTGGATCACGCCCGGCCGCAATAAGTCGCTCGGTCAATGCGACAATATCATGCATGCCCATGAGAAACACACAGGTATCCGCGTGAACAACACCCGCGAGACGCGCGTCATCCAGAACGGGTGCGGCCGCAATGGCCAGCGTTGCGGCCACACCGCGGCGTGTGACCGGAATATCGGCTGCCAATGGCCCTGCCAGGGCGCTCGAAATACCAGGAACGATCTCGCACGGGACACCAGACGCAATGCAGGCTTCCCGTTCTTCCCAACCGCGTCCAAAGATCACGGGATCTCCTCCCTTCAATCGCACCACAATGTGGCCCGCCCGAGCTTGATCGATCAGGATGCCATTGATGACATCCTGTTCGGTGAACTCGCCGCGTGGAGTCTTGCCCACATCGATCAGCCTGGCCAGTGGGCGGGCTTCCCGCAGCAGCGCTGGTGCAATCAGGCGATCGTGAACGACCACATCGGCTCGGCGAAGCAACTCCATTCCGCGCACCGTAATGAGCCCGGGGTCACCGGGTCCTGCCCCCACGAGATAGACTGTTCCAGGTCGTACGGTCATTGGGACATTGACGTGAAATGGAAGGGCCGGCCATGGTGTGCTGAAACCATATCGATGAGGATCTGATCGATCGCGCTATACCAGCCAAGCGGGCGGAGATATTCCAGACGAACGGGATCGCCGCCGCGACGGCGCCACGCCTTCTGCACGCGATCCGGAAGATCGGCCTCGGCGTGACTCCCTCCACCGAACAGGAACGGAACCACCAGCAACGTGGTCGCGGGCGCGATGCGCTCCAGGGTCTCCTCGACCGTTGGTGCATCATCCAGAAAGGCGGCTCGTACAACGCTGGGTGTCTCCCGCGCCAAACGCAGAGCGACATGGCTTGTCGCGTGACGGCTTCGTTGGTGACGCTTCGTGCCGTGGCCGATCACGAGAATCTCAAAGGGCCGATCCATCGGATCCCGTTTGTCCAATATTTCTCGCAGGTCCTTGAGCATCAGGTCGATCAGCGCAGGATGCGTCCCGATGGGGGCATGCACGGTCGGCCTGCAGCCACGGGCGGAGCAGGCAAACACCTGCTGGCGGATGCGCCTGGCGAAGTAACCATCGGTGGTCAGCATGGGGATGACGAGGAAATCACGCGATGGGGTCTGCTCAAGGACCTCAGGCAGCGTGGGGCTGCCGAGGTGGAAGGCAGCCGTGACCTCAATCTCGGGGACTGCCATTGCGAGCCGCTCCGCGCAAGCCGAGACGCGTAGGTTGGACGCCGAACCGTTGCCCGCGCCATGGGCCGCGAGCACGACGTGCAGCAGTGAACTCATGCGGCTGCCTGGCCTGGCTGAAGTCCGGTGCTGGCACGGGACTGTCGCAGCGCGAGAAAGCGCCGAACCTCCTGGTCAACGAGCTGCAGGGCGAAGACTCCCGCCTGATGGCTGGCATCAGTGGTGCATGCGGACGCGCTGAGATCCTCCAGCCGGAGGATCGTGCGGGTTGGTGTGCTCACCAACGCGGGATCGATGTTGGGCGACGCCCCGAGGTCAATCAGGAGCGTAGCCCCGGAGCGATCAACGCAGGAGCTCGTCAGGATTGGTACAACGGTCGACACTGCAGAAATGATTGCGCGAGCGGGACCTGGTGCCTGGAGAAAATCCTCCAGCAATACCGGTCTGGCCTCGCAGGCGTTTGCAAGGCGTGAGAGTCTCGTGCCATTTCGCCCCACGACGGTCAGTGTGCGGGCTCCGGCCTGGTGGAGGTGCACCAGCAGATCCTGTCCCAGCATGCCGGTGCCAATCACCGTGATGGCGGTCGTTTCAATCCGTTCAACGCTTGCGCGGAGCTGCTCCAGGGTGAGGCCTGCCCAGTCACTACGGAATGGAGAAAAGCGAACGCGTCGGCGAACGTGACGTGAGCAGCGCACGGCATATGTCAGCGCATCGTCCACCACCTGCTCAACCGGTCCCGACTTCCTGGCGGCTGCATGCGCGGCACGAACCTGCCCGAGGATATGTGTCTCGCCGATGAGACGCGAATCCAACCCGGTGGCGACGCGAAAGAGATGGCGCAGGGCCTCAGGGCCATGGGACGTCTGGACCGTCAGCCGGGCGGCGCCAAGGTCCTGCCGAAAGCGGTCCGCCATGGCGTCCCGCTCGCCATGATACAACTCGAAACGCTCACAGGTATCGAGAACCACCGGTCGCGGACGCGTGCCGTCGAGTTCGGCCGAGAGATGCGAAACAAGGGAGTCCGCCAGCTGTGCCAGGACGGCCCGTTCATCCAGCGACAGGCCTTTGCGATCGATGGCGGTCACCACGAGCGATGTCATGCGAGCACGGGGAGCTGAAGCGAAGGCGCGGTTGGGGTCTCCTGGCCCGTGAGCAGATTCCGCGGCGTCGTTCGACCGACCAGTCGACGGTAGAATTCTCCGAAGCCTTCGTCCCTCCGGCGTTCGGATGCAAAGTGCTGCAGGAGCGGGCGGAGTGTTGGAATCACCTGGTCGATTCTCACATCGGCCGCATAGAGGTCGGCCAGGCTATCTCCACGCAGTCCACCGCCAACATAGAGGTGGTATACTCCCGGGCGGCGTCCCACGAGGCCAATATCCGCATTGTACGGTCTCGCACAGCCGTTGGGGCAGCCTGTCATGCGCACCGTCAGCGGGACATCCTCAAGTGCAAGGTTCCGGAGTTCCTGCTCGAGTTCCGTCAGAACTGCGGGGAGTGCGCGTTCAGATTCCGCGAGCGAAAGGCCGCAGGTCGGTAAGGCCGGGCACGCCATCGAGTAGCGAACCACCTGGCTCAACGTCGTGTCACGCGGTACGCCGTGAGCGACCAGTATGCGCTCAAGGGTGTTGACATCGTCTTCCGTCAGGTCGGTAAAGAGAATGCTCTGCATTGGCGTTAGGCGGACGCCGGGCCGAACCGTGGAGACGAATTCCCGGAACGCGCTGCGGAGGCGTTGCGTGCCGCGGTCGACCACTCGCCCATTCTGGACAAAGACGCCGACGAAGAAACGCCCATCACCCTGTGGGTGAACGCCGAGGTAATCCTTCTGAATGGGAGGAGGAACAGGAACCGGTGGGTCGATCGGAAAGGAGACGCGACGCTGAAGCTCGGCTAGAAAGCGCTCACTCCCCCAGCGCTCAATCAGGTACTTCAGGCGTGCCTGACGCCGATCGGAGCGATTGCCTGCATCTCGATAGACCTCACAAACAGCGCGTACGGCCGCGACGGCATGCTCCGGCGCCACGTGTCCAACGGTGGACGCTATGCGTGAGAAGGTATGCGGCTTGTTGTGCGTCATCCCGAACCCGCCGCCGACCAAAAGGTTATACCCAGTGATCGCTCCTGACGCCGTCACCGCCATCAAGCCGCAATCGTAGGCGTAGAGATCGATGGAGTTGTCGGTATCGATCCCCACCCCAACCTTGAACTTGCGTGGCAGGTAGGTTTCGCCGTAGAGCGGCTCCTCCGATTCGCTACTCTGAATACGTTCGCCGTCCAACCAGATTTCGAAATACGCCCCGGTGCGCGGCCGGAGCTCAAGCGCGATGGCTCTGGCCGTCTGCTGCACCGACCGATGAATCTGATCGGCGTATGGCGCCGGACTCGCCATGACGTTACGCGATACATCACCACACGCCGCAATCGTGGAGAGAAGTATGTGGTTGATCTCGGCGATGAGTTCCTTCAGCCTGCCCTTGGGGACTCCGTGAAACTGAATACTCTGGCGAGTCGTTATCCGAAGCGTTCCGTTCCCAACGCGATCCGCAAGGGCATCCAGGGCTAGGTACTGCTCCGCGGTGAGAACGCCACCTGGAAGCGCAAGGCGGATCATCATCTGCCAGGTCGGCTCCCGCGCCTCTCCGCGCTTCACACGGTGGTCGCGATCGTCTTGTTGGTACACTCCGTGAAACTTGAGTACCGCGACGTTGTCGTCATCGAAGCGCGGCGCGGAATCGAGAAGCGCAGACCTGAGCTTTCCTCTGAGTTGATCACTGGCCGCCTTCTGGTGTTCCACGTGGGACAATGGGGTCGAGGTTACCCCGTGAATTCCATCTGATTCAATGTGCTCAGTCATGATTCCTTGGCCGATTCGATATGAATTCCGCATTCCAGCTTTCTGCCCTGCCACCTTCCGGATCGAGGATCGTCCGGATCGCTCGGTAGCTGGGTGCAGGGGGCACACCCTATGCTGCTGTAACCACGCTCATAGAGAGGGAGGAGCGGAATCCGATGCTCCTCAGCGTAGCGCCACACTTCCCGGGTGCTCCACGCCGCCAAAGGGCTCACCTTGCGGATGGATCGTCCGCCTGGCAGAGCAAATGGGGCGGCCGATGCCAGACTTGCCCGTGAAGCAGCCTGTTCTCGACGCAGCCCGGTGAACCAGGTGTCGTACTCTGTGAGGGCATGAAACAGTGGACCGGTCTTGTGATGTGCACAGCATGCATCAACATCACGACGCCACGCCCCTACCATCGGAGACTCCGCGCGCAACGTCACCAGATTGATCGCCCACTCCGCCACGATCCGATCGCGGTATCGCAGCGTCTCCTCGAAGTGATGCATGGTGTCGATGAAGAGGACGGGGATGTCTGGTCTGACCTGTATCAGAAGATGAATCAGGACCACACACTCGGCCTGGAAGCTTGCTGTCACGCACGGTTGCGCTGCGTCAGCCAATTCGGCCTCGATCAGTTTCTCGGCAGCCGGTGTCACGAATGCCCCCCATTGCGGAGGGCCTGGCGAATGATCGCGAGCGCCTCGGCATCGGAAGATGCTGCACGCAGCTGTGCGAGGATGTACTCCGCATTCGACCCGGTCGATTCCGTCTTGAGACGCCCGTGCCTGGACTCGACAATCATCCCGGCACCGGCGGTGAAGCCGGACTCCGGATCAATCAGAATGAAGCTGCCCATCCCGCGACTATCAACATACGGATCGAAGATCAGGTCGTCGGTCGTGGTGATCGTGCACCGCCCGATCTCATTGAGCGTCAGCGGGGTATCCACCACCGCACCGACTGTGCGCGTGGTATGCTTGAGCCGATACCGGCGCTGTGGATTGAGTGGCTGTTCGTCCATCCAGACTACATGCGCGTCAACCTGTGAGGCGATCTGGGGTCGTTCACTCGCAAGACAATCTCCGCGGGCGAGATCAAGGTCATCCCGTACGGTGATGACAACCGAATCGCCTGCGGCAGCGTACTCACGATTGCCGGACCGGCACGCAATCCGTGTTACCAGTGTGGGTCTCCCCGATGGCCACGCTTGGATTGCATCGCCGACACGGACTCCTCCGGACTGAATGCGGCCCGCATATCCACGAAATCCATCGTGTGGCCGTAACACCAACTGAATCGGCAGCCGAAAGGACGCGCCTCTGCTCCTGTCACGTGGAGTGATAGTCTCCAGATACGAGAGCAGCCCGGGACCGTCATACCACGGCGTGCGAGAACTCGCGGACGTGACATTGTCGCCATTCAGCGCACTGATCGGAATGGCGTGCACCTGGGCACCAGCGAGGAGCGTGTCAAAGCTCCGTACGATCTCGCCGAACCGATCGTGATCGAAATCCACAAGATCCATCTTGTTGACCGCAAGCACGAAGTCGGATATGCCGAGCAAGCGTGCAATGCGAGCGTGGTGCTCGGACTGCGGACGGATGCCGTGTCTAGCGTCGACCAGCAGAATGGCGACCTCGGCCGTGGAGGCGCCCGTGGCCATGTTGCGCGTGAACTGCTCGTGCCCAGGCGTATCGGCGAGGATGAACTTGCGGCGGGCGGTTGCAAAGTATCGATAGGCAACATCGATGGTGATGCCCTGCTCCCGCTCGGCCTTGAGGCCGTCGGTGAACAACGAGAAGTCTATGGGACCAAGGCCCCGGTGCGTGGATGCCGTGGAGACCGACCGGACCTGGTCCTCATAGAGACCCTGCGCGTCATACAGCAATCGCCCAATCAGCGTGCTCTTGCCGTCATCGACGCTGCCCGCAGTGCACAGACGCAGGAGTCCATACATCAGAAGTATCCCTCACGCTTCTTGATTTCCATCGATCCATCCTGGTCGTGATCGATCACGCGAAGCTGACGCTCCGACTGGCGAGTAGTGATCAACTCGGCGATGATGGCCGGCACCGTCGTGGCCTCGGATCGAATGGCACCAGTGCAGGGCGAGCAACCCAGCGACCGCATGCGGCAGCGTACCCGCTCTACGCGTTCGCCAGGCCGGAGGGGGATGAACGGTTGCTCGAGGAGAGTGAGTGAGTCGCCTCGTACCAGGACATCCCGTTCCTTCGCGAAGTACAGCGGGACGATGGGGATGTTCTCTCGGTCGATGTAGTGCCAGATGTCGAGCTCTGTCCAGTTGGATAGAGGGAAGACGCGCACGCTCTCGCCAGGCCGCAGCGAACTGTTGAGCAGATTCCATGGTTCAGGGCGCTGACGCCGTGGGTTCCACTGCCCATGCGGGTCGCGCAGAGAGAAGATCCGCTCCTTCGCACGTGACTTCTCCTCATCTCGGCGTGCGCCACCAAACGCGGCGTCGAATGCCCCTGCTGCGAGAGCCTCCAGCAGTGCCCCGGTTTTGAGCAGCCCACAGCATCGCTGCGTCCCGGCCGCAAAAGGCTGAGTACCCGCTTGAACCGCTGCGGTGTTGCTGTGGACGAGCAGGCTGACACCGAGTTCTGCCACATGCTGATCGCGAAATGCGATCATCTCGCGGAACTTGTAGGTCGTATCTACATGCAGGAGCGGGAACGGGATGCGTCCGGGAAAGAAGGCCTTCTGCGCAAGCCGAAGCAGCACGGAGGAATCCTTCCCAATGGAATAGAGCAGGACCGGTCGCTCAAACTCCGCAACGACCTCGCGAAGGATTTCGATGCTCTCGGACTCGAGCGCCGCGAGATGGTCACCGGAGGGCGCGCTTGCTCCTGCGGGAGGGGACTTGGGCCAATCGGACTGCAGGGACCTTGCGGGAGGTGACATTAGGCGGTGCCGGGTGCGGAGGTTCGGAAGTATCGATGGAGGAGGAGTGCACTGAGGGGTATCACCACCAGGAGCGGGGCGAAGGCGAGTGCCGGTGGAAGCACCGCGAGCGAGCGCAGAAGGAGAGACGCCCCGAAGCTCACGACGGCCGCATCGAACGCCATGCACACTCGACGGAAGGACTCTTCCTGCACCCCTTGCAGCAGCCGCGCGCCAAGGGGGATGCCGAGCATCATGGCTGGAAGCATTGTGGCGAGGAGCGTGAGGCTCTCCTGCGTGACCAGTCCCCACCGAGTGTACATGGCGAGGGTGAGGCAGGAGGCCACGAAACGAATGACCGCAAGCGCCGCCCGAAATTCTGCCTTGGCGTAGCCCTGGTTCGTGAAGAACACAGCGAGCGGTGGCCCGGATATGGTGGTTACCGCATAGAGAATCCCCACACCGCAGCCAAGCAGGAGGCCAGCCCTTCGCTCCGCGCGGATGGCCCGGCGCACTCCCGCCACCTGAAGGAGAATGAAGGGCAGCAACACGGCAAAGGTTGCCAGTTTGAGCCAGTCCGCATCGACGCGGATGAGCGCGAGTGTGCCAACGGCAATGCCTGGCGGAAGGGCGAGTGTTACGAAGGCCGCGCGTTTCCAGACGGACGGCAGGGCGGCTCGGTCCGTCCAGAGGACGTACCCGTTCATGACCGCTTCCAGGAGAACAATTGCCGGATTCAGGACACGGTTGCCCACGACCAGCAGTGCGAGCGGCACGGCAATTGTCGAGAACCCATAACCCAGCGCGCCATTCACGATCGCTGCGACGACGGTGATGCCAAAGATCGCGATCATCATGGAACGGATTCTGAATACTGCACGCAATACACAATGGGCCGAGCCATCACATCTCCAAGCGCCTCAATACTGCCGCCTGTCAACGTGATGAAACGAAATAGCGTGCGGACATTGGTCGCACACCTCCGTATACAACAAGGCCCGGCAAGCTGGGACGCCGCCGGGCACTCGCGTTTTAGCTCATTCTTTTACGTGGCGGCAATAGGCAGCAAATGACCACGGTTGCAATTGTGGCCCAATACTATGCAGGCCTGGGATGTGTTGTCAAGGCGGACACCCAGGCGTGCGAAGGAGGGCGACGGAATCGGTTCAGCATTCCCGTCGCGAAGGTCGGGGGTCACGCTGGAGGCGCACTGATCTCGCCCTTGCGGACGGCGAGAAGTATTTTCTGCCGCACCATGACCACCTCGTTGTCCGTTTTGTCCTCCGCCCTCGACGGTCGATACACCATCGAAACGCTGATTGGAGCCGGTGGCATGGCAACCGTGTATCGTGCCCGTGATCTCCGGCACGAGCGGGATGTGGCCATCAAGGTGCTGCGCCCCGAGATCGCCGACGCGGTGGGACGCGAACGCTTTGTACGCGAGATTCTCTTGGCTGCGGGCCTCACGCACCCGCATATCCTGCCGCTGCACGACTCGGGTGATGCCGGGGGCCTGCTCTATTTTGTGATGCCGCTCATGGAAGGCCATACGCTTCGCACGCTGAGAGTGAGGGGCGCCTGTCGGTGGACAATGCAGCACGCATCGCGAGCGAGGTTGCGGACGCACTCGACTATGCACACCGCCACGACGTGGTGCACCGCGACATCAAGCCGGAGAATATTCTCCTCCACGAGGGGCACGCCCTCGTCGCTGATTTCGGTGTCGGCAAGGCCATCGCGGCTGCCACCCATGACACCGGCGTGCTCACGCAGATTGGCCTGACCGTTGGGACGCCGGCATACATGAGCCCCGAACAGGCGGCTGCTGAACCGGTTGATGGTCGCAGTGATCTGTTCTCGCTCGGCTGCGTGCTCTACGAGATGCTTACCGGTGAGGTGGCCTTCGAGGCGGCGAGTGTGCCTGCCACCATCGCCAAGCGCTTCATTCACACACCACCGGCGGTGACGCAGCAGCGTGAGGATGTCCCGACGGCGCTGTCGGAGGCAGTCGCACGCCTGCTCGCGAAGGAACCGGCAGACCGGCATGCGAACGGTGCGGAGGTCGCCCGGGAATTGCGCACTCCCTCCGCTTCCGTGCCAGCCTCTCCGCGCCAGGAAGTTGCGGGGAATGGCGTTGCCGTGCTGCCGTTCACCAACATGAGCACCGACACAGAGAACGAGTACTTCAGTGACGGGCTCACCGAGGAGATCATCACGGACCTCGCGCGTGTCAGCGCGCTGCGTGTTACCTCCCGGACATCGTCACAGCAGTACAAGGGCAGCACACTCACGGCGCGCGCGATTGGTCGGGCCCTTGGTGTCCGCCACATTCTCACGGGAAGTGTACGGCGCGCTGGGAACGCCCTCCGCATCTCCGCGCAGCTCATCGATGCCGTTGATGATCGCCAGTGCTGGGCCGAGAAGTACAGCGGGACCATGGACGACGTGTTCGATCTGCAGGAGCGGGTGTCGCGCGAGATTGTGGCTGCATTGGGTGTTACGCTGGCGCCAGAAGAGGATCGTCGGCTCGCGCGCCGGGGCTTCCGCAGTGTGGAGGCCTATGAGCTCTTCCTCGAGGCGCGCGAGCAGCTGCAATCCTTCGTCGTCGTCAATGACGTTTGGGAGGCCCTGGTTTCTCGTGCGATCGCGATTGAGGGTGAGATTCCAGCGCTGCAGGCGCTTCGGGTCCTCGGGGAGCTGTCACGTATCAAGGTCGGCATTGGCGATCGGAGCGCCCTTGGCCGACTGGAGCAGCAGGCACACGTCCTGATTGGCCGTGCTCCAGATGAAGCCTGGGGGTATGGGGTACTTGGCTATGCTGCGTTCGAGCGTGGCGATCTCGTGCAATCGATCATGGCGTTCCAGGCGGCCATCGCACGCGACCCCACTGACACCCAGTCGCGATTCTTCCAGGCCATTGCCTTGACGCAGACGGGCATGGTGCGGGAAGCCATGGCCGCAACGCGGCGACTAGTCGCCATTGATCCATTGGCCCCCCTGACGTTGCTGATCGACGCGATCAAGGACTGGTTCATCGGGGGGATGGTCGCGTCCATGCCGCTGGTTTATCGCGCGGTGGCGGCGGACCCCGGGAATCTCATGAACCGATGGACGCTGGCCTATGCCCTCACCGCCATGGGCGATCTCGATGGTGCGCGGGTTGAGGTGGAAGCGATGCGCGCCGCTATGCCGGAGATGCCCTATGCGATTCAGGCGGACGCACTGCTCCGCGTGGTACAAGGAGATACGGAGGGTGCGCGCGCATTGCTGCAGGACCTGAGTTTTACGCGGTTTGACGCTCATCTCACGTTCCATTTTGCTGAGGTCTTCACGGTCCTTGGTGAGTCAGAACGAGCACTGGACGTGATGGCGGACGCCATACGACGAGGATTCCATCCTCCGGAGTTCTTCCGAGCCCATTGCGTATTCATCGAGCCGTTACGCACACATGCGCGGTTTGCCGCGTTGGTGGAGGAAGCGCAGCGGAGAGAGGCAGAGGCACGGGCTGGTATCGTGCTACCCCAATAGGATCACCCGCATCTTCTTTGTACGCCTTCATCACACATGAGCAGCGTTGGGAGTTTCGATGTCCAAAGTGACCCCTTTCCTGATGTTCAATGATCAGCTCGAGGCGGCGATCGCATTGTATACTGCGACGTTTCCGTCTTCCGAGGTTCGGAACATTGCGCGCACGGGAGCGGATGGGCCCGTAACCTCCGCCGAGTTTGTGGTAGGCGGGCAGACATTCATGGGCTACAACGGCGGCCCCTACTTCAGTTTCTCCCAGGGCTTTTCGCTCTTTGTTGACTGCGAGCATCAAGCAGAGGTGGACGAGTACTGGGGCAAGCTGGTGGCTGCTGGCGCAACGCCATTGCAATGCGGCTGGATTACCGACCCGTTCGGCGTGACGTGGCAGATTGTCCCCCGTCGATTCATGGAGCTCATCAGCGACCGGGATGGAGCAAAGGTCAAGCGAGTGATGGACGCGATGATGACGATGGAAAAACTCGACGTGGCCGTGCTTGAGCGCGCATACCACGGCACCTGATCTCCAACTACCCACTCGGTACGGATCGGACAGCATGGGTTTGCTGACTTTCGGCTTGAACGTCACCCTCGATGGCTGTGTCGACCATCGGGAAGGCATCGCGGACGACGAGACGCACGCGTTCTTCACCGCCCTCATGGATGAAGGGGGCGCGATGCTGTGGGGCCGCGTCACCTATGAGTTGATGGAGAGCCATTGGCCAGCGGTCGTCCGTGGCGAGCTGGATGCTCCGCCCGCGATGCGCGAATGGGCGGCCAAGTTGGAGGCCAAACCCAAGTACGTCGTGTCTTCGATGCGCAGGAGTTTCCCCTGGGCCAACAGCCACCACCTCACCGGTGACCTCCAACTGAGTATTCAGAGGCTGAAGGATGCGACCCCCTCGGGTGTCCTTCTTGGGAGCGGCCTGCTCGCGACGGCTTTGGATCGCCTGGGTCTGATTGACGAGTACGTGTTTCTCGTTCACCCTAGAATCGCTGGGCACGGCCCTACGCTGTTTCAAAGTGGTCTGCCAGCGACTCGGTGCCTCGAGCTTGTCTCGACGCGGCCCTTTCGCTGTGGCGCTGTCGCCATGCACTACCGTCGTGCGCCTCACCGCGCGTAGCGCCATCATGGTGCAGGGCTGGAGATACCAGTCTCTGCGTCTATTGAGGCTTGGTCGGGAACCGAGGGCCCATCACCCGTGAAGGGAAAGAACGCTGCATGAGTACGCTCGACACGAGGCTCACCAGGAAATGGGGCCTCAAGCATCCCATCGTCTCCGCCCCCATGGCCTTCGCTGCCGGTGGACAGCTTGCGGCGGCAGTCAGTCGCGCTGGCGGATTGGGGCTCATTGGTGGTGGGTATGGAGATCCCGTCTGGTTGGAAGAACAGGTCGCAACTGCTGGCCAGCAGTCCATCGGTGTGGGTTTCATCACGTGGTCCCTGCAGCAGTCGCCGTCATTGCTTACCGTCGTGTTGCAGCACAAACCCGTGGCAATCATGCTCTCGTTCGGCGATCCCACGCCATTCGTGGCGGAGATTCGGGCGGCCGGCGCTCGGCTGATCTGTCAATGCCAGAACATGGAGCATGTGCGGGAGGCGGTTGCGGCAGGAGCGGACGCCGTCGTTGCGCAGGGTAGTGAAGCCGGGGGACATGGTGCCTTGCGTGGCGGGATGAGCTTCATCCCCGAGGTCGCGGACTACCTCAGCGATCGTGCTCCTGATACGCTGCTCCTCGCGGCCGGTGGTATCGCGGATGGTCGCGGGGTAGCCGCCGCGCTCATGCTCGGAGCCGACGGAGTGCTCATGGGAACCCGATTCTGGGCCACGCGGGAAGCGCTCGTGCATGTGCGGCATCACGAGGCCATCATTGAGACGAATGGGGACGGAACCGTTCGGACGCGTGCGGTGGACATCGTGCGCCAGATCCCGTGGCCGGCGCCATTCACTGGCCGTATCCGTCAGAATGCCTTCACAAGGCGATGGCATGGTCGGGAGGATGCGCTTGAGCAGCTCGCGTCGGTGGAAGGCCCACGGTATCGACAGGCCGCCTTGGAGGGCGATCCTGAGAATGCCGGTGTGTGGTTTGGTGAAGCGGCAGGCCTGATTCACTCTGTCGATGCGGCGGGGGACGTCATCAGTCGTATCGCCACCGAGGCCGAGGCTTGTCTGCAGCGTGTGCGCTAGGGGGTAGATAGGTCATCAATACCGAGATCCCGAGGTGATTCGGCAGGTGACGTCGCGGAGGGCGTGGCTGACACCAGCGATTCGCAGGCTCCTGGGATATGCCTGAACCGGTGACCCAGGAGGCTATCAGTGGGGTAGGAATGGGCGATCGTCATCTGCCTTCGCTCGGCCAGGGCTGTCCGACGTGCCTGATTCGCTCAACAGGGAGTCTGCTCATGAAACGTGCTTTCATTGCGCTTGGCGTGGTTACCACCCTCACACTTGCCAACGCGGCGCATACCGATCTCCAAGGCCAACTCCGCTCACGGCGAGCCGAACGGACTGCTGGTCGCAATGCCGAGCCTCGGCCTCCGCGGGCAGCGGGCAAGCAGACCATGTCCTATGGCACTGACAGTTTCCAGCAGCTCGACTTCTATCCCTCCGCCGACGGCAACCGGCGCGCCCCGCTGGTGCTCTTCGTGCATGGCGGCGGCTGGAAACGCGGCAGCAAGGACAACGCCGATGGGGCCTGGAAAGCGCCGCACTACACCGGACGGGGTTACGCCTACGCCTCCATCAACTACCGGCTGGTACCGAAAAACACGGTCGAGGATCAGGCCAGCGATGTCGCTGCCTCGGTGCGGTACTTGATCGACCATGCGACCGCACTCGGCTTTGATCCGGGCCGGATCGTCATCATGGGACACAGTGCCGGTGCCCATCTCGTGGCGTTGGTGGGAACGGATCCACAGTATCTCACGAAGGCCGGGCTCTCTTTCGCCAACCTCGCGGGGGTACTGCCGATCGATGGCGCTGCGTACGATGTGCCGCGCCAGATGGACGAGGGTGGCCTCTTCATGCGCGACACCTACGTGCAGGCGTTTGGCGACGCTCCAGCCCGGCAGCGCTCGCTCTCTCCGGCTCTCCAGGCTCAGGCGCCCAACGCACCTGCGTTTCTGATCATTCATGTCCAACGGAAGGACGGGGTCGCGCAGGCCACCGAGCTGGAGAATGCGCTGAAGCAGGCTGGGACGCCGGTGGAGCGCCAGGGGTTTCCTGGCACGGGCCTCGCTGGGCACGCCCAGATCAATCGCGATCTCGGAAACCCTGACTATGCCGCCACACCGATTGTCGACGCGTGGCTCACGCAGCGGTTTGGACGCTGATGTCTCACCCGTAGCTCTGGAGAATGAGGGTTGTCGTAAGTGCTCCGGGCGTCAGAGATATTCATCGCTCACCACATCCTCGCGCGCGTCTGATTCCTCACTGTCAAAGACACCCTCATGACTGCCGACAACTCGGTGAAGGGCCCGGCTTCGTATTTCCCGTCCATTGAAAAGACCTATGGGCATCCGATCGCCTACTGGCTTGCCCTGCTGGATACTGTGCAAGATCTGAAACACATGGAACAAGTGGCGTTTCTCAAAACCCAGCACAAGATGGGACACGGGCACGCCAACGCTTTGGTAGCCTATCACAAGGCACGTCGAAGCTGAGGTGGTAGCGAACACCGCTGAACAGATCGAGGCCTCTATCGAAAGTCAGCCAGTGCTCACACTATTGCAGGGGACTTCGATACCCCTGTGCAAGCCTATTGACCGCATTCCCGATGAGCGCAGGTGTGAAAAACACCCAGTCCCGGGGAAACCAGGTGGGCTGGGTGTTTTCTGCATTCATGCCTGATCTGTGGTGATGCTGCTCGCTACGTGTTACGTGACACGTGTCACGTCCCAGGCACCATGCGACTTCAGACCCGACGCTGACGGCGGCGCGCCGCGACGCCCACGCCCAGCACTCCCAGGGTCAACAGGGCGAGCGAAGACGGCTCCGGAACGGCAGTTCCGCGAACCAGACCAAGGTCGTCGACGCCCAGGCCCAGCACGGCATCCTGGGTGGAAAAGGTGAGCGAAGTGAGGTTTTCGAAGCCGACGAGGCTGAAGGTGCCGAACTCACTGCCGAACAATCGGGTGTCGCTGACGGTACCGCCACCAAGCAGGTTGCCGGTGATATCAATGCTATTGGCCTGGCTCGCGTCGGGATTGCCGATGGCACCGAGGAATGTGAAGAGGCTGAACGTACCCCCATCAATTCTCGACATGGTCAGTGTCAACGGCGGCGCGCCGTTGCCTCCACCCCAGGCACCGGCCAGTCCGGTGGAAGGCAGACCGCGACGATTGAAGTAGTCGTTGCCGTCGTCGCTAATGCCCCAACCTCCAGCTGTGAACTGGAAGGAAAAGCCCTGCGTCTGGCAGACCTGCGAATAACAACCTCCGGCATTACCAACCTGAAAATCGATGATCTGCGCGTCGGCAACCGCCGGAGCAAGGGATCCGATTCCAGTGGTGAGTGCAATGGAGGCAATCCAGCGGCGCACAAGGGTCATGCAAGCTCCTAGGACGAGGGGAAGTACGGTCGGGATCAGGGCCCAGGCACCACCGCATTCAGGATGCTTTGCACCAGGTCTGCGAGGATGGCCATGATCGAGGCCACAAGAATCTGGCGAGCGATCCTCGATTGCGGTATGACCCTGGGTACAGGCGTTCACTAGGCGTTCATCAGGCGTTCATTCCCGCGATTGAGGAAGCCAGACGGTTGGGTTAGATCGTCTCGGTCCAGGCCAGGGTATGCACCGCGAGTCCAGAGTCAGGCCGCTGTGGCACGACCCATCGCTGTCTGCATATTTCGGTGATGCCTCCCGTCATTCCCGATCCTCGGAAGATCAAGAGCTTCAAGACTGCGGCTGCCTTCGAGAAATGGTTGTCGACTTGTCACGCGACGGAATCCGAGATCTGGCTCAAGATCCACAAGAAAGGTTCGGGCCTGCCCACCGTCGATTATGCGGGGGCCCTTGAAGTTGCGCTCTGCTGGGGCTGGATCGACGGGATCAAGAAGTCGTTTGATGCGCAGTCCTTTCTGCAGCGCTTCACGCCGCGCACGACCAGGAGCATGTGGAGTCAGGTGAATCGAGAGCATGTCGCACGCCTGATCGCCGAGGGGCGGATGACGTCTCACGGGCAACAGCAGATCGATGCAGCCAAGGCCGATGGACGCTGGGACGCGGCCTATGCGCCTATCCGGGCCATTTCCCGCGACTCCATCCCCGAGGATCTGCGGGCGGCCATTGATGCCAATGCGCGGGCGCGGCAGACATTCTCGACGCTCAGCAAGCAGAACCTGTTTGCCCTGGTCTTCCGCACGAACCAGATGAAGACGCCTGCCGGCCGCGCGAGGAAGATTGTGACACTGGTGGAGATGCTCGCTCGCGGTGAGACCATCGTGCCACAGCAGGCCTCCGCGACAGAGTCCGAAGAGCGGTGAAACCCTCCGCATCCGGTGGCAGCTCCAGCCCGAGCCCCGTTCCGGGCTCAGGCCCCAGCTCAACCGATTACGGTCAGCCTCCGTCCGGTTTGGATCCCGCCGCCGTTTCAACCGGCGCCGATGATCTCCTGTACTCGGATTATCGGAGAACAGAAGAGCTCGGTGGTATCCGCCAGGTCGCCCGGGCCCTGGCAGCGGAGTCGAGCTCGCAGCAGGTTTTACAGACCCTCTGTCGGCTCTCCATGATACGCGGACGCGCTAGTGGCGCCATGGTGACCGAAATAAGTGGCGATAGTGGCCTATATGTAGCCTGCTCTGGCGCAGCAGTCCCTTTGCTCGGCATGACCTTCCCTCTCGCCGAAACCCTGATCGGACGGGCGGCGGTGGAGCGACGGACTCTGCTGTTGCCATCGCCAGTCGAGGCGACCCCGCTCTTTGCCTCATTGCTCCCGAAGCTCGGTGTCGGGCCGGTGCTGCTGCTTCCACTCGTGGCCAATGAGCAGCTCTTCGGCGTGCTTTCCGTCACTCGAGACAGCGGGCACCCGACTTTCGACGAGACCGACGAAGAGCGGCTTGCCGTCATGGCGGACCTCGCCGCGCTTGCTCTCTGGAAGGCCAGACTGCTTGAGGAGGCCAGGTCAGCCGATGCCGCGAAGACGAGTCTATTGGCCACGCTGTCGCATGAGCTGCGCACGCCCCTCACGGCCCTTGAGGGCTATGGTGAACTGCTCGAGGATGAAATTCTGGGGCCGCTGTCCCCGGAACAACGGGACGTGATCACTCGGCTGCGCACGGTGGGACGTCACCTGGGGTCCCTCATCGAGGACATCCTCACCTACGCGTCCCTCGAGGCACACCGTCTGACCGCCCGCTGCACGAGCGTGCGACCCGACGAACTGCTTGACTCGCTCCATCCCTTCCTCGAGCCACTCGCGAGCGAGAAGGGAATCGAACTGTTGATCGAGGGTGAACCGGGCCTTCCCACCCTCCACACGGACGAGGCCAAGGTGCGCCAGATCCTCCTCAACCTCTGTCAGAACGCGATCAAGTTCACTGAGGAGGGGCGGGTGACACTTCGCACGTCCCGGGGGTCACCGTTCCCGGACGGGAGGGCCAGCCTGCGATTCGCAGTGAAGGACACGGGCGTCGGGATCGCCACGGCGGACCTGACGCGTCTCTTCCGCCCGTTCTCGCAGCTTGAGGATGTCCATTCGCGGCGTCACCGCGGGACTGGTCTGGGGCTCTATATCTCCCGCCGCCTTGCCACCATGCTCGGCGGGCGCATAGAGGTCGTTTCGCGGCCGCAGGAGGGTTCGGTCTTTACCCTGGTGCTGCCGGTGACCAGTTCGGAAACAGACGGCTGAGCCCCTGCCTGGTTGGGCCGACTCGCGTCGATTGAGGGTCGGGATCGGCTCTAGGGATCCGACGGGGATCGAGTCGGGTACAGGGTGCCGCTGCGGCTCTGCCGGGAGGGAGGTCCGCGATGTCCGAGCCCGTTATACTTCACGGTTATGTCAGCCATCACCGGTGTTTTCAACGACGGCATTATTGCCGAGCAGTTTGAGCGATATCGTCGCGACCCCGCGAGTGTCGACGAGACTTGGCGTCAGTATTTCCGGATGGCCGAGTCGTTGTTTGGCCAGACGACCGGCAGCGCCGGTGCCGCGCCCGCTGGAGGCGCCACCAACGATGTGAGCTATCTCCGGAAGGTTGCCGGCGCAGCGACGCTGCAGCAGGCCATCCGCCTGTACGGGCACTACGACGTTCAGCTCGATCCGCTTGGCTCGCCTCCGATTGGTGCAACCGAGCTCGATCCGGCGTTTCATGGCTTGACGGAAGAGGACCTCACGACGATCCCGGGGACCGCCATTGGAGATGACCGGTATCCGACGGCGAAGGAGGTCATCGCGCGCAAGCGCGCGGTGTATTGCTCGCGCATCGGTTTTGAAGTCTGGCACCTGGAGATCAACGAGGAGCGTCACTGGTTTCGTGACGAGTTCCGTGATGGGGTGCTAACCCGTGCGCTCACGCCCGATGAAAAGAAGGCGATGCTGCGCCGACTCAACGAGGTCGACGGTTTAGAACGCTTCCTGGGCCGCGCCTACCAGGGCTACAAGCGTTTCTCGGTGGAAGGCAATGATGCGCTCGTGCCTATGCTCGACGAGATGATCTCGGCACTCGGCAAGTCGGGCGCCGAAGAGATCGTGATCGGCATGGCGCATCGTGGTCGCCTGAATGTGCTCACCAACGTCATGGGCAAGCCCTTCGAGACCCTGTTTGCCGAGTTCGAAGGCCGCCACGACAACGCCGACGAGATGGCAACCGGCGATGTGAAATATCACATGGGGTTTCTCGGTGCGCGCTCGGTGGATGGTCGCGACGTGAAGCTGCGTCTCGTGCCCAATCCTTCGCATCTCGAGGTCGTCAACCCGGTGGTTGAAGGTGTGGTGCGTGCCCGTCAGCGTCTTGCTGGCAAGCCTGGTGTGCGCAATGAACACGCAGTGGTACCCGTGGCCATTCACGGCGATGCGGCATTCCCGGGCGAAGGCATTGTTGCGGAGACGTTGAACATCTCGCACCTGAACGCGTATCGCACGGGTGGCACCATCCACATCATCGTGAACAACCAGGTTGGCTTCACGACGGATCCGGCCGACGCGCGTTCCACGTACTACTCATCGGATCTGGCCAAGGGGTTCGAGATCCCGATCTTCCACGTCAATGCCGACGATGCCGAGGCCTGCATCGCGGCCATGCGTCTGGCGTGTGCCTATCGAACGACGTTCCAGAAGGATGTCCTGATCGATCTGGTGGGATATCGTCGCCATGGGCACAACGAGGGTGACGAGCCGATGTATACGCAGCCCACGCGGACGGCGGCCATTCGCAAGCACCCGACCGTGCCGCAGGTCTGGGCCAGTCGTCTGGTCAGCGAAGGCGTGCTCACGGCTGACGAGGCGGCGCAGGTTGAGCGGGAGGTGTCGCAGCGGTATGCCGACATCCACGCGGCTTTCAAGCACTCGCTTCTGGGGAGCGAGACGCATGCGCCCTGGCCGGCAGAACCGGCCCCCGCCCCGAAGGCGGTGCATACGGCCGTCGCCGCCGAGCGCCTGCAGTTCGTGAATGAGTCTCTTCTGCAGTGGCCTCAGGATTTCACACCGAACCCGCGTCTGGCCAAGCAGCTTGAGCGCCGCCGAGAGGCAATGGGTGAGCAGGGCGGTATCGAGTGGGGGCACGCGGAAGCCCTGGCGTTTGGCTCGCTGCTGCTGGATGGGGTGTCGGTGCGCCTGACGGGCCAGGACGCTGAACGAGGAACATTCTCGCATCGGCACTCGGTGCTGAGCGACGCGAACTCCGGTCGCAAGCATGCGCCTCTCGCGAACCTGCCGGGTGCCAAGGCCGTGTTTGAGGTCTACAACTCGGCACTCTCCGAAACCGCGATTCTGGCGTTCGAGTATGGGTTCAGCACCGTTGCCACCGACACGCTCACACTGTGGGAGGCGCAGTTCGGCGACTTTGTGAATGTGGCGCAACCCATCATCGATCAGTTCATCGCGGCAGATCGCGCGAAGTGGGGGCAGGATACGGGTTTGGTGCTGCTGCTGCCGCACGGGTACGAGGGGCAGGGTCCCGAGCATTCCAGCGCGCGACTCGAGCGGTTCCTGCAGCTCTGCGCCGAGGGCAACATGACGGTGGCCTACTGCAGCACGCCAGCACAGTACTTCCATCTGCTCCGTCGACAGGCGCTGCGTGGGAACCGTCGCCCGCTGATTTGCATGCAGCCCAAGTCCATGCTGCGTTTGCCTCAGGCGTCATCGCATCTGGCAGACCTGACGCATGGCAGTTTCCAGTCGGTTATTGACGATCCGGTCGCGTCGCAGCAGCGTGACGACGTGCGCCGTATCGTGTTCTGCACCGGTAAGGTCTACTACGATATGGCGCTCGCGGCGCATCGGAATCCGCACGTGGCGCTGGTACGTGTTGAGGAGCTGTATCCGTGGCCGCATGAAGAGATTCAGCGCATCATGGATCTCTATCCAGCAATCGAGCAGGTCGTGTGGGCGCAGGAGGAGCCGAAGAACCAGGGCGCCTGGACCTTCGTGCAGCCGCGATTGCGCGCCTCGGCCGGCGCTGCCGTGGGGGTGCGCTACGTTGGGCGTCCGGAACGTGCGAGCCCGGCAGAAGGCTATGCAGATGCGCATCAGCAGGAGCAGGCGCGTATCGTGGCGATGGTGATGGATACCGGTGAGGTGGCCGACGAGCGCCCCGCCATGACGATCATGCAGTGAGGCCGTGATGACGCGACAGCTCTCGTGGGTCGCGCGCCGCATCGTAGAGAGTGCACACACGAGCGCCGTGGCGATTGCCGCGGCGCTCGTCGTTGGCGCCCCGATGATGACGGCGCGCGCACAGTCCGGTGTGACGCTCCAGGGCGGTGAACGGGGCGCTGCGCTACTCGGTTCCACGCTCGCCGGCATTGGTACCACGAGCCGCGTCCTTACCATCGGCGCGCACCCCGACGACGAAGACACGCCGATCATCGCGTGGCTGGCACGTGGCCGGCATGTCGAGACGGCCTATCTCTCCCTCACCCGCGGCGATGGTGGTCAGAATCTGATCGGCAATGAGCTGGGTGAACCCCTCGGCGCGATCCGATCACAGGAACTCCTCGCGGCGCGACGCATCGACGGCGGTCGGCAATTCTTTACACGCGCCTACGATTTCGGGTTCAGCAAGGACGCGCAGGAGACCTATCAGCACTGG
Source organism: uncultured Gemmatimonas sp. (assembly GCA_964586985.1). Classification (GTDB taxonomy): domain Bacteria; phylum Gemmatimonadota; class Gemmatimonadetes; order Gemmatimonadales; family Gemmatimonadaceae; genus Gemmatimonas. The sequence continues at coordinate 23,879 of CAZPJX010000030.1, forward strand.
CCAAAGGACTCTATTCTCGGCGACGTGGTGCGTGTGGTGCGCGCGTTCCGCCCGCAGGTGGTCGTCGCATTCTTCAGCGGGACACCGCGCGATGGCCACGGACACCATCAGGTATCGGGGCTGCTGGCGCGCGAAGCCTATGATCTGTCCGGTGACACCCTGCGGTTTCCGGTGAAGGATTTCGGGTTGCCGTGGACACCGCGGAAATTCTACCGGAGTGCGCGTCAGGCTCCCACGAGCGCCACCGTCCGGGTGAACACGGGTGAGTACGATGCGCTGCTGGGTCGGAGTTACTACGAGATTGCGGCCGAGAGTCGCTCGCAGCACAAGTCGCAAGGGTTTGGCGTGCTGCAACGGAAGGGCGTGATGTGGGCCTATCTCGCGCTGGAATCATCGCGGGTGGGGCCTGCCGAGGTTCGCAATGATCGATCGCTGTTCGAAGGGATCGATACGACATGGGCCCCGCTCCGTGCGGGTGTGCCAAGGTCGGTCGCTCCGATGCTCGATTCCGCCCTCATCGCCATTGAGGCCGTGCGTGCACGCTATCGGGCGAATGATCCGTCGTCACTGGTCAGCCCATTGTCGACGGCCTTACGGCAGTTCCGTTCGGTGCGCGGGGCGCTGGGCACCGGGCCGGCCCTCCTGATTGGGGAGGGCTCGGGGGGAGCCGCACAGGTTCGCGCGCGCACGACTCAACCGGTCGATCCCGCACTCTGGGACGCACTCACCCTGACGGTGCAGCGTACCGAGCTCGCGCTGGTGCAGGCTGCTGGTATCGCGGTCGAGGCCACGGCACCGCAGGCCACGTTTCCGGTGCGGGAAACTGATAAGGTGAAGGTCAATGATTCGCTGCCAGTGACGGTCACCGTGTTCAACCGCGGAAGATTGCCCGTGCGCGTGAACGCGGCGACGGTCCAGGGCCTTGGTCCACGCGCCGCCGAACAGGAGAAGGTGGATGTGGCACCGGATAGTGCGGTGTCGTTGTCACGGTACGCGGTCGCCTTCAAGCCCAATGCCCCGTGGTGGCGGCAAGAGGGGCGGCAGGGGAACGACTGGTTCCTCATGCCGATCGATGCCCGTGATGAAGTGCAGCGTGAATCCGAGAGTGCGACGGCGGTGGAGGTGTTTCTCCTGGTCGATGGATCGACCGTCTCGGTGCGCGTTCCCGTCGTGTATCGCTACGCCGACCCAGTGAAGGGCGACCAGCAGGTGCCGGTTTCGGCGGTGCCAGGCATCACGGTCAACCTCGGTAATGCCATCGAATACATCCGGGCTGGTGTGCCAGTGGATCGCTCCGTAAGCGTGCGTGTGCAATCGGCATATCCCCACGCGGTGACCGTTCGCATACGGCTGGATGTTCCCAAGGGACTGGTCGCGGATTCCATCCAACGGATCCGCACGCTGACCGCAGAAGGGTCTGCAGTGGTAACGTTCCGTCTGCGAGGTACACTGACAGAAGGCGCGCACCAACTGCTGGCAGCGGCTTTTCACGAGAATGTCTCCTCGATGCTCAGTGTGTATCCGATTGTCTACGAGCACATCACCCCGATGCGCCTGTACGGAACATCCGCAATGATGTATTCGGCGGTGCCGGTCACACTGCCGCGGCGCGCCCGGATTGGTTACATCACCGGAGTGGCGGATGCCGGAATCGAAGCCCTGCGCCAGCTCGACATCCCGGTCGAGAAGCTGGAGCCCTCGATGCTTGGCAGCTCCGATCTGTCCCGGTTCACGAGCGTCGTGGTCGGCCCTCGCGCCTATGAAGCGAACGAGGAGCTGGTACGACAGAACCCGCGACTGCTGGCCTACGTCAATCGCGGTGGCACCCTTGTGGTGCAGTATGGCGCGCAGGATATGAGTCGCTTCCCCGTGACACCGTATCCTCTGCAGTGGTTGCGACCGGCGGCCCGCGTGACACTGGAGCAGGCACCGGTCACCGTGCTGCAGCCCGCACACCCGCTGCTCACCAGTCCCAATCGTATCGGGGAGAAGGACTGGGCCGGTTGGGTGCAGGAGCGCGCGACCTACATGCCGAGCACGATCGACACGCGCTATACGTCGCTGCTCTCGATGCATGACCCGGGCGAGCCACCGAACCTGGGTGCCCTGCTGGTCGCCCCGATGGGGAAGGGCAGGTACGTGTACGTGACGCTGGCGCTGTTTCGGCAACTCCCTGCCGGGGTGCCGGGAGCCGCGCGCCTGTTGACGAATCTGGTGAATGGGGCGGCACCCGTGTCTCCACGGGTGCGCTGAGCATCACGTCGACTGCGGAGCGCGCGGTGCGTGCGGGGAGAATAGGCTGAGAGTGTAACCCACGACAAAGACCACGACGGCACCGATGACGTTGTGCCAGAGGAAGCTCACCTGGGGTGCGCCGAAGGACACGGCCGCGACAGCGGCCATACCGGAGAGCAATCCCACGAAAGCGCCGAGTGCGCTGGTGCGTTTCATCATGGCGAGCATGAAGACACCGAGGATGGAACCGTAGAAGAACGAACCAAAACGGTTCACGACTTCGATGAGCGAGCCCAGGGTGGCGGCGTAGAGGGCGACGATGCTCGCAAAGACCCCCCAGAGCGCCGTGGCCGTTCTGCCCGCTGTCAGCAGTTCTGCGTCCCCCGCTTCAGGACGGTACCAGCGTTGGTAGAAGTCGACGACGCTGGCCGTGGCGAGTGAGTTGAGCTCCGCCGCGATGCTGGACATGGCTGCTGCCAGCACGGCGGCCAGGAAGATCCCAGCGAACCCCAGCGGCAGGTGATCGAGCACCATGCGGGGAATGATGTAGTTCACGTCGCGCCCGCTTTCATCGGTGGCCTTTGCGGCCGCGTCGAGCGCTTCCTTGCGCACCGACTCCACGGTCGTGTTCTGCTGGGTGAACGCGGTGAGTGCGGCGGCATCTGCGGATGCTGCCGCGTCACGTGCGGCCTGGTTTCGGGCCGAAAGGGCGGCGGTGTAGCGCGATTCGAGTTCCGCGTACGCCGCGGGTTCCCGTTCACGGAGCTGCGCTTCCTGCCGCGGATTGTAGAGCAGCGGTGCCGGGGAAAAGGTGTAGAACAGGAAGACGAGCACTCCGATGAGGAGAATCAGGGCCTGCAGCGGGATCTTCCAGTACGCACTCATGAGCAGCGAGCTGCGTGCTTCGTCTACCGACTGCGCCGCGAGATAACGCTGGACCTGGCTCTGATCCGTGCCGAAATACGACAG
>CAZPJX010000031.1:0-27022 GCA_964586985.1 uncultured Gemmatimonas sp.
CACCCATCGTCCCTGGTCGTCTTCCAGCCAGATACCCGGCGCGGAGCCATGCCGGTTGGGCAGGATGGTACTTCCCACGGGGACCCAGGCCTGCTGGCGATTGCTCTCTGGCAGGGCCTGGCCGAACCGCGTGAGCCAGCGCTCTTCGAGGTCTGCGAGGATACCAGCATCCAACCGCATGTCGCGATCGAAGATCGACGCAATGGCCGGTTTGGTCATGTCGTCGGCGGTGGGCCCGAGTCCGCCGGTGGTGATGACGGCCCCGGTGCGATTGAGGGCGTCGCGTACCGTGGCAGCTATCGCCTCCGCATCGTCACCGCAGGTGGCTCGGCGAACGATGCGTACGCCGAGCGATGCGAGTTCCCGCGCGATGTGCGCCGCATTCGTATCGATCGTGTGACCGAGCAGGAGCTCGTCGCCGATGGTAACGATTTCGATGTGCATGGGAGGCAGGTGCGGAAGAGCGGAACGGACCCTCGACTTCATGGAAGGCGCGGTCGCGATGGGCAATAGGCAATATCACGCGCGACGCCGGGATCTCATGTCGATATAGTATCGGCATGGCGCTGAGCCTGCCGAGATCGGCACGGCCCCTGGCGTCTCACCATTCTGGAGACCGTGTCATGCGTGCGGCCACCTTGCACCACCTGTTCGGAACCCGCCTCCCCATAATCCAGGCGCCCATGGCCGGAGTGCAGGGTGCGGCGCTGGCAACGGCCACGACCAACGCGGGAGGCCTGGGTTCCCTCCCCTGTGCGACGCTCGCACCGGATACGATGGCGGACGAACTCGCTCGCGTGGCCCACGATGCGCATGGGCCGGTGAACGTGAATTTCTTCTGTCACGAGCCCCCAGTGTTCAATGCAGAACGTGACGCCGCATGGCGAGCCGTGCTATCGCCTTATTTCGAAGAGTTCGGCATCGATCCCGACCAGATTTCCCGAGGCCCCGGTCGAGTCCCCTTCAACCACGACGTGGCTGATGCGCTGGAGCCCTTTCGCCCCGCGGTCGTCAGCTTTCACTTTGGCCTACCCGCCCCCGCCCTGCTCGAACGCGTGCGTGGGTGGGGAGCCCGCATTCTTTCCACCGCAACCACGGTGGAGGAAGCACGTTGGCTCGAAGCGCGCGGTGTGAGCGCGATCATTGCACAAGGACTCGAAGCCGGCGGTCATCGCGGCATGTTCCTGTCTGACAATCTCTACGGCCAGTTGGGCACCCTTGCGCTCGTGCCCCAGATTGTGAAAGCCGTTGGTGTGCCAGTCATCGCGGCGGGCGGCATCGCCGATGCACGCAGCGTCGCGGGGGCGATCGCCCTGGGGGCCGCAGGGGTGCAGGTGGGAACATCGTACCTGCTCTGCCCGGAGGTGAGCACCACGCCCTTGCATCGCCGCGCATTGCAGGACGAACAGCGTACCACGTTCTCCGCCGTCACGAATGTGCTCACGGGCAGACCGGCGCGCAGCCTGCTCAATCGCGTCATGCAGGATCTGGGCCCGATGAGTCAGCGGGTGCCAGCGTTTCCGTTTGCCACGGCCGCGATGGTCGCCCTGCGGACGGCCGCCGAACGCGTGGGACGCGATGACTTCTCGTCACTCTGGGCCGGACAGAACATCAGCGGCTGTCGGGAGGTTTCGGCAGCGGAGATCACGCAGCGGCTCATGGACGGCGTCCGGCTCGACTGAGCGATCCCTCACTCCCCGCAGCTGGCACGCCTGATCCTGCGTGCGCCACGCGATGCCAGCTCGGGGACAAGGTCTACTGCATGCGTCTCGGTCGTGGGGCGGACAAACACCTGCCGCCGAATGCAGTCGGACCCATCTACACGGCCGGCATCGCGCACATTCCGACCAGAAGGCGATTCCGCCGACGCTATCACGAATTCGACGTCTAGGCCCAATGCCATTCGACCCTGCGGCCGACGTTCAGGCGCCGAGCCGCTCCACGCGCCTCGACCCTGTTGGCTGAACGCGAAGTCGCGGCGAGCGATTGGCAAGCCCTTCGGGGCCGTGCTAGGCCAACCGCATCACCTGTAGCCCATAGCGCCGCAGATAAAGCCAGAGGCTATACAGCGTGAGCCCCACGGCTCCCAGCATGCTCACCACGCCCACGAAACCGTTGAACCAGGCAAAGGCCTGCCACAAGGTGGCGTGCTGCCAACCTTCGCGCACCGCAAGCGTAAGGGCGAAGAACCAGAAGTAGGCGGATCCCAACCAGATGCTCTGGAATGTGGTCTTCCACTTGGCTGGCCCAATGGCGGAAATCACCAGACCACGGCGAGCGGCGATCTGCCGAAAGAGCGTCATGAACGCCTCACGCCCCAGCACCACCACCACGACCCAGAGCGGCAGCGACACATGCCCGAACGGCGTCGCGAACAGGAACGGCGAGATGTCCGCTCCACCCGCCGCCGAATAGGTCACATCGGGCACGATGAACAGCGGATGCCGTTGCAGGAAGTACATCGGCACCAGCGTCGCGACGAGCAGCAGCTTGTCAGCCAGCGGATCGAGCAAACGACCCAGATCGGTGACCAGATTGCGTTGCCGCGCGAGGTGCCCATCCCAGTAATCGGTGATGGCGGCGACGAGAAACAGAACGAACGCCACGAGGCGCGCCGTCCAGGACGTGGTGAACGGCAGCCACGCAATCAGAGGCGTCAGGGCGATGCGGCCGACGGTGATCGCGTTGGGAAGGTTCACGTGTGCGGGACCCTCTGGAGACAGGTTGATGTCCGCAGCACCCTGTCGGCCAGACAGGATCCGGAGGACGAATACCGCGGGACGGCGCCCGCTGCGCTCGCCCCGCTCCATGTCCGGAGTGTTCAGGCGAGCGTCTTGAGCACCAGCTTGGAGACGGCCTTCAGCGTATCGAAAACCCCATCTCCCGTGACAGCAACGGCTTCGAAATACGGAACGCGCTCCACCCACTCGCCGGTTGGCAACTGGCTGACCAGCAACTCGCCAGGACGGAACGGATCGGCCAGCGGACGCATCCGCGTGGGATCCGTGACTTCCCATCCCGGGTTGAGCATGGTCTGCAGCTCTGCCAGGGACGCGGCATTGGGAAGGTCGCGCTTGTTGTACTGGATGACGAACGGCATCCGGGTGAGATCATACCCGTACGCCGCCATGTTGTCGTACAGGTTCTGCATGGACTCGAGATTGGCCTCTGCCCGCTCGGTCTGCGAGTCGGCGACGAAGACCACACCGTCCACTCCCTTCAAGATGAGATTTCGACTCGCATTGTAGTAGACCTGGCCGGGCACCGTGTAGAGATGAAACCGGGTACGGAACCCGCGAATGGTACCCAGATCGACCGGGAGGAAGTCAAAAAACAGCGTGCGCTCAGTCTCCGTGGCCAGCGAAATGAGCTTCCCGCGTGTGTTGGGCGAAACCTTGCCGTACACGTACTCGAGATTCGTGGTCTTTCCGCCCAGCCCCGGCCCGTAGAAGACGATCTTGCAGTTGATCTCACGGGACGCATAGTTGATCATCGACATTACAGCGCGTCCTTACTGGAAAAGGCGGTCGATCTCATCTTCTGCGCCGGCCAGAAACCCCGGCGGCGCCTCATGGGCCGAGCTTCCGCGCGCGAAGACGCCTTCGAAAATGCGGGTTAGCTCATCGACAGCACTCTTCATCCGCAGGCGTACCAGACCCAGCGTCGTGCGATTGTCGAACAGCACCACCAGAATGACGCGACGGGCGATATCGGCCAGGTACATCGATTCGCGCTCCCCCTGGTGGAAGAGCACGTTGAAATCGCTTTCCCCAATCAGGCGGGCCAACTGGTCATTGGCACTGAAATCGGCCGCGGTGAGCGTGGCAAAGGCGGTGGCGTCAAAATTCGGCGGTTCCCCTACGGTCGCGACGAGTTGTCCGCTCCGATCGACGAGCAGGGCACATCGGGCCTTGGCGTCGTACAGGAACCGCTGCAGCGTAATCGTGATGGCCCCGAAGTCATCCTCAGTGAACGACCAGGTGGCGGCGCCGATGGGCATGACCGATGATGGCGAAAGGCTCGGACGATGGGCCGGTCGCATGTGATCGATCGCCCACCGTCTGGCACGATCGTGTCACAGCCCCGGCACCACAGGGGCTGCTGGCCCCCCGTCAGGAACGTAACAGCCGCTCCGTGCGTCGCAGAACCCTCTGCGCCCGACGTCGCAGCAACGGATGCGACTCCCAGGCCAAATAATCCCGAAGGAGCCGCGCACTATCAACGCTTGGGTGGGCACGAAGGTAACCGAGTGCAGCCAGGCGCTTGCGGGGGGCCGGATGGAAGAGTGACCGACGGTGCCGGTGCACCTGCGCACTCCACCCCAATAGCCCCACGGCCGCGCCGATGGCCACGCTGGCCAGGACCCACCCGATGGTCCGAGAACGTCGCATCACATCTCCCGCCGGGCGGCGAGCGCCTGTGCGATCGTCACACCATCGGCATATTCAAGGTCGCCTCCCACGGGCAGCCCACGCGCAATCCGGGTGACCCGAATGCCCGGCCCTCCAGCCGCCCCCTGGGCGCGGCCCACGAGTTGGTGCTGCACATACAGCGCCGTTGCCTCGCCTTCGAGCGAGGGATTCGTGGCCAGGATGACTTCCCGTACCCCGTCAGGCTCCAAACGGGCCAGCAGCGCTGCCACGGTCAGATCTTCCGGCCCCACGCCATCCAGGGGCGAGAGCCGACCGCCGAGCACGTGATAGAGCCCTCGAAATTCCCCGGCCCGCTCGATCGACGCGATGTCGCTGGCTTGCTCGACCACACACAGGGTCGTGGCGTCGCGGCGCGGATCGGCACACAGTCCGCAAAGCGGGGCCTCGGTGAGGTTGTGGCAACGCGTGCAGGGACGCACGCGCTCGGTCAACGCGACGAGTGTCTCGGCCAGCTTCCGGCTCTGTGACGCGGGTTGGCGCAGCAGGTGATACGTCAGCCGGAGCGCCGTCTTGCGGCCAATGCCCGGCAGTCGTGCGAGTTCATTCGTGAGGTCATCGATGACCGACATGGTGGCGGACGCGCCGACGATCAGAACGGAAGCTTGAACGGGAGATCCATCCCGCCAGTCACCTTCTGGAGTTCCATCTGCATGGCATCGGCCGCCTTCTTCTGCGCCTCGGCCACCGCCACGACGATGAGATCCTCGAGCATTTCGATGTCGCCGGGATTCACCACGGTCGGGTCGAGCTTGATGCGCTTGAGCTGCATCTTGCCGTCGACATCGGCCGTGACCATACCACCTCCCGCAAGCGCCGTGAAGGTGCGCTGCGACATCTCGTCCTGCATGGTCTGCATGCGCGTCTGCATGTCCTTGAACTGGCCCAACATCTTGAAGAGATCCATTGACACGGCGAGTACGAAGAAAGGGTCGAAATCAGAAAGGAATCGGTGAACGGCGAGATCCTGCCTACAGTCTGGCTCAGTCCAACAGCTCCAGATCCAGTGCCTTGACGGCGGCGCCGAGTAACGCATGCCGCGACGCCATCTGTTCGGTGCGCTGACGTTGCACATCATCCGCGGTCATTCGCGTAGTCGTATCACGTGATGGCGCGGTCGCCGTCGGCGTGTGCGGTGTCAGGCGAATGGCCGTGAGCCCTTCGAACACCGCCTTGACCGCGGTCAGGACATCGCCTCGCGACTTCTCGACGGCCTGCGCAAACGTGTCGTCGAGCGGGTCGTACCCCAGTGTGATTGCACCGTTCGGGGCAACGGCGAGGGGCACGAGGCGCTCGACCGCCTGCGCCAGCATGCCGCGCCCATTGTCCCGCAGCAGATCCGGCACCTTCCGCCACTGCGCGTCGACACGATCGAGCGACGGCGGCGAGTCCGGTGCACGGGGTGAGGCTCGACGTGCAGCGTCCTGTGCGGCCGCCGCCGCTTCGGCGACCTGCTGCGTGGCCGGGCGCGGCGCAGGTCCTGGAGGCAGGTCCCGCAACGCCGGAGCCGGTGCCGCGGCACCTCCCGAAAGAGGTGGTGGGGTCGTGGAACCGACGGATGGTGTCGCCGGCGTCGCCACGAAGGTGGTGGCGGCCGGGGCCATGGCATAGGCCGAGGCCACGCGGGGCTCATGCGCCACCCGGCGTGGCGGGTCTTCCCGGCCTCCGCCACCAAATCCCTTCAACACCTCCTCGAGGTCGATCGTGCGATCGAGCAGGGCGAATCGGACCAGCAGCGTTTCGAGCAGCAGTTGTGGCAGGCCGCTCCGTCGATACGTGGGTTCAAGCGCTAACAGGGCGTGCAGCATGCGCAGCAGGTCATTCACCGGGAGACGACCCTTTCGGGCCTCCAGTTCGGCACGCATGCGTTCCGCGAGATCGGGGGGGGCTCCACCCAGCTCGATGGCCAGCTGCGCACGGAGCAAATCCCCAAGCCCTGGGAGCACCAGCATGAGATCCACACCGGCATCCGCCAGTCGCTGCACAGCGGCAAAGACGTCACCCGCCCGGCGCTCGGCCACCATGTCCAGCAGCGCCAGAAATTCCTCGTCGGGAATGAGGCCAAGCGCCGTCCGGACGCCGTCCGTCGTGACGGCGGCACCCTCGCCGAGCGCAAGCACCTGATCGGCGAGCGACAGTGCGTCACGGAGCGCCCCATCGGCGGCCCTGGCAATGAGGGCCAGCGCGTCCATCTCGAAGGCGACCTGCTCCTCGCCCAGGACAGCGGCGAGGCGTTCCCGGATCTCGGCGGGCCCGATGCGCTTGAGGTCGAAGCGCTGAAGTCGCGAGAGCACCGGTGCCGCGGCCTGTGCGATCTTCTGCGGCTCGGTCGTGGCGAACACGAAGACCACACGCGGCGGCGGCTCCTCGAGCACTTTCAGCAACGCGTTCCAGGCGTCACGCGTGAGCATGTGGGCTTCGTCGACGATGTACACCTTGTAGCGGTCGTCACCCGAGGGCGCATACATCGCGCGTTCCCGCAACTGGCGTGCGTCGTCCACGCCGCGATTGGAGGCGGCATCGATCTCGACCACGTCGAGCGACGTCGACCCGCTCCAGATGCGCTGACAACTGGCGCATTGCCCGCAGGGCTCGCCCTGCAGCTCGGGCTCCCCACGCCGCTCGCAGTTGAGCGCCATGGCCAGTACACGGGCCAGGGTGGTCTTCCCGGTGCCCCGAGGCCCGCACAGCAGGTAGCCGTGGGCCACGCGTCCGCGGGCGATAGCGCCCTTGAGCGTGTTGCCAACGTGATGCTGTACCGCAACCGTGGCAAAATTGCGCGGACGATACTTGCGGGCGAGTGCGAGCGACATGCCGGCAATCTAGCGGACCGCCCTGCCCGGCGGGCCGGTGCTGGCGGAGACCGTACGGGTCTACGTGAGGGCGGTGCGAATATGGCCCGGGAACCGGATGGCAAAACAAAAGCGCGCGGAAGACCGGCTCTCCTGAGCGGCTTACCGCGCGCAATGCTCCGGGCCTGACGAAGCGACGCTAGACTCCACGTGCCGCTGCTACCTTCGGGGTCCTGACGGGGTTGGCGGGCTGGTGCCCTCCGGGACCCGGAGCATGTCAAAGATACAGCAGGGCCCCTGGAGAACCAAGGGCGTGGAAAAGGCTCGTCCGTCCCCCTTGAGCGAACTCCGCGAGCAAACTCCGCGTCAGTGCTCGAGCTGGCTCACGGCAATGGCCTCTTCCAGTGCCAGGCGCAGGGCCGCCGCCCCACTCCGTACGGCAGCGATAGGGGCATCCAGATGCGTCACCGCGCGCACCCGGCGGTCATGCCAGGCGCTGATGCGTACACCACGCTCCGCCGCACGCGCCACCACATCGGCAGCGCAGGGGGTGGGCAAATCAATCATGACGATGTTGGTGTCGGGTACCACGACGCGAGCGCCACCTGCCCCATCGACCATCGCGGCCAACTCCCGCGCCGCTGCATGGTCGTCAATGAGCCGGTCAAGATGATGATCCAGCGCATAGAGTGCGGCCGCCGCCAGAACCCCACTCTGTCGCATGCCGCCGCCAAGTCGCTTGCGCACCCGATGGGCCTTCGCGATCAGCGCACCCGAGCCGGCAAGACAGGCACCGACCGGCGCTCCCAATCCCTTGGAGAACGACACCATCACCGTGTCCGCGCAGGCGGCATACTGCGCAAGTGCCGTTCCCGTGGCAACCGACGCATTCCAGAGCCGCGCGCCGTCGAGATGCACGGGGAGCGCGGCACGGCGCGCCACGGCCTGCAACGCCTGCAGTTCCAGGAGAGACGTTACGGCTCCACCAGCGCCATTGTGTGTGTTCTCCAGACAGACCAGCGAGGCCTCGGGCGCGTGCGGGGACGGTGATCGGAATGCGGCCTCCAGATCACCGGCCGTCATCACCGGCGTCAGGCCGCGCACCGGCCGAATCTGCACGCCACACAGGGCCGCAGCCCCGGCGATCTCCCAGTGTACGATGTGCGCATCGGCATCGATCAGGATTTCCGTGCCGGGCGTCGTGTGAATCCACACGGCAGTCTGATTGGCCATGGTCCCGCTGGGAAAGAACAATGCGCGCTCCTTGCCCAGCCGCTCCGCCACTGCCGACTCCAATCGGCGTGTGGTGGGATCGCCCTCCAGGACATCGTCGCCAACTTCGGCTTCCGCCATCGCGAGGCGCATTGAGGCCGTGGGGCGCGTGACGGTATCACTGCGCAGGTCGAGTGTGGGCGTGGGCATGGGTCACATCAGGGAAACGGGAACGGCGCAGGCATGCGAGGTCGTCGTCCAGACTCACACGCAATGGGTACACACCGGGCAGCGAGGCAACGCCTGGGAATATGTGCAAAGCGCCACGCCGGCGACGGCTGCCGTATCGGGCCGTCTTTACACAATCCTGATACCGGCTCCCCAAACATTGAGCCCGATTTGATCGCCGCAGCGTGAGGCTTCGGATGTCCCTCATCTGGAGCAACTCTGTTGTTGACCGATCTGTCCGCTCTCGCCGTGCTGGCGGTGCTCGTGGCCGCCACGCATGCACTCCGTCGTCTTCTGGAACGGTTGTGAGGCATTCATGACGCCGCTCTATACCGCCGTAGCCGTCATCGCCCTCGCGCTGTTCGTGTACCTTCTCGTCGCACTGCTTGTCCCGGAGGTGCTCGAATGAGCGCCCCAACCGTTCACGCGCTGCTGGAGCTCGGCATCGTGCTCGGCCTGACACTCGTACTGGCCGTTCCGCTTGGGCGATGGGCTGCCCGTGTCATCGAGCCCGGAGACCGTCCGCTGCCACTCGCCCGTCTCGAGCGCGGCATCTATCGGGTAATGGGTGTCGATGCCACGCAGGAAATGGCCTGGACCAGCTATGCCGCCGTCATCATGGCGGTGATGGTCCTGGGGACGCTCCTGCTCTACAGCCTGATGCGCCTGCAGGGCATCCTGCCCTTCAATGGCGATGCCCTACCCGGCGTGGCACCCTGGCTCGCGCTCAACACGGCCATCAGCTACACCAGCAACACCAATTGGCAGGCCTATGGCGGCGAAAGCACCATGAGCACGCTGACCCAGGCGATCGGACTGACGATGCAGAACTTCCTCTCGGCAGCCGTCGGCGCCGCCGTGCTGGCGGCGCTCATTCGTGGACTGGTGCGCAGACAGTCCCGAACGCTCGGCAATGCCTGGGCCGATATCGTCCGTTCGACCCTCTACCTGCTGCTGCCACTCGCCCTCGTCCTTGCCCTGCTCCTCGTGTGGCAGGGTGTGCCGCAGACCTTTGACGCCAGCCGCGATGTCACCACGGTCGGCACGACGATTGGTACCACGGCCGCTGGTGCAGACAGCACGGCCAGCACCACGACTTCGATTCCGCTCGGTGCGGTCGCATCCCAGGTCGCCATCAAGCAACTCGGAACCAATGGTGGCGGCTTCTACGGTGCCAACTCGGCGCATCCGCTCGAGAACCCCACGCCGCTCAGCAATCTGCTGGAAGTAATCAGTCTCATACTGATCCCCGCGGCGCTCTGCGTGGCGTACGGACATCTCGTTGGGGACCGCCGCCAGGGAACGGCCATCCTCACGGCGATGACGATCATCCTGACGGCCTGCGCACTCCCTACCATCATGGCCGAGCAGGCCGGGACCCCGATCCTGGCCGAGGCGGGCGTCGCCATGCAGGCTGATGCAGGGCACCCCGGTGGCAACATGGAAGGCAAGGAGACACGGAACGGGGTCGCCAGTTCAGCGATCTGGTCCGTCGTCACCACCTCGGCATCGAACGGGGCCGTCAATTCGATGCACGACTCGTTCACGCCGATCGGCGGGCTCTTTCCGATGTGGCTGATGCAACTCGGCGAAGTCGTCTTCGGAGGCGTGGGATCAGGTCTCTACGGCATGCTGGTCTTCGCCATCATCGCCGTGTTCCTGGCCGGTCTGATGGTCGGTCGCACGCCGGAATACCTCGGCAAGAAGATCGAAGCCCGGGAAATCAAGTTCGCTGCGCTGGTGATTCTGGCGCCGAGCGCTTTCGTGCTGGTTGGCACCGCCGCATCACTCATGACCGAGGCAGGACAGGCTGGCATCTTCAATCGCGGTGCGCACGGGTTCTCCGAAGTGCTGTATGCGCTTTCGAGCGCGAGCAACAACAACGGCAGTGCCTTTGCTGGCCTTGGGGCAAACACGCCATGGTACAATGCCCTGCTAGGCGCCGCGATGTGGGTGGGCCGGATGTTCATCATTCTCCCCGTGCTCGCGCTCGCAAGCTCGCTGGCCAGTAAGCGCGCCGTGCCCCCCGGGCCCGGCACCCTGCCCACCACCGGCCCGATCTTCGTGATCCTCCTGGTCGGCACCGTGCTGCTCATTGGTGCACTGACCTTCATTCCCTCGCTCGCCCTGGGACCGATCGCGGAACACCTCCAACTCTACCGGGGCGCCTGATATGTCCCTGACATCCACCAGCCCGCGTCCCGACGCAGGGCGGTCCGATACCGCTCGCACATCCGCGAGTCGTGAGGACATCCAACGCGCGCTGCGCGAAGCCGTGCGCAAACTCCATCCGCGGGTCATGCGCCGCAATCCGGTGATGATGGTCGTGTGGGTCGGCGCCCTGCTGACCACGCTGCTCGCCATCACGAATCTGCAGGGCGATGCACTGTTCGCCGCCGCCATCTCCCTCTGGCTATGGTTGACCGTCCTCTTCGGCAATTTCGCGGAAGCCTTGGCCGAAGGACGCGGGCGCGCGCAAGCGGATGCCCTGCGCGCCAGCCGGGTGTCGCTGATGGCGCGTCGTCTCGATTCGCCCACGTCGGTGCTGGAGTATACCGTCGTTCCGGCCACGTCCCTCGTGAAGGGAGACCTGTTTCACACGGCCGCCGGTGAGGTGATCGCCGCCGATGGCGAGATCATTGAGGGTGTCGCCTCGGTCGACGAGAGCGCCATCACCGGGGAGAGTGCTCCCGTGGTGCGTGAGAGTGGCGGCGATCGATCGGCGGTTACCGGTGGCACACGCGTGCTCTCTGACTGGATCGTGGTGCGCGTGACGGCCAATCAGGGCGAGAGCTTCCTGGATCGCATGATCGGTCTCATCGAAGCCGGCACGCGCCGCAAGACCCCGAACGAACGGGCCCTCGAGGTGTTACTCGTCGCCTTGAGCCTGGTCTTCCTGCTGGCCGTCGTCACGCTGTTGCCCATGTCGGTATGGAGCGTGCAGGAAGCCGGTCGCGGATCACCCATCACCATCACCGTCTTGATGGCGCTGCTGGTCTGCCTCATTCCGACCACGATCGGCGGACTCCTCTCGGCCATCGGAATTGCCGGCATGGACCGCATGATCCGCAAGAACGTCATTGCCACCAGCGGGCGCGCGGTTGAGGCGGCCGGTGACGTCGACGTCCTGCTGCTGGACAAGACCGGAACCATTACGCTCGGAAATCGGCAGGCCGTGGCCTTTCACCCAGCCAACGGTGTCTCGAACGAGCAGCTGGCTGACGCCGCGCAACTGGCGTCGCTCGCCGACGAGACACCGGAGGGTCGTAGCGTTGTGGTGTTGGCCAAGGAACGGCATGGACTGCGTGCCCGGGAACTCTCGCCGTCTGCTGCCACGTTCGTACCCTTCAGTGCCGAGACCCGCATGAGCGGTGTGGACGTGGACGGCCGTCATATCCGGAAGGGCGCGGTCGAAGCGATCGTCAAGGCCTCGGGAATGCCTCTCGTATCGGACGTCGACGCCACCGTGCAACGGATTGCTCGCGCCGGAGGAACGCCGCTTCTGGTGCTCGAGGGATTGCGCGTCCTGGGCGTGATCGAACTCAAGGACGTGGTGAAAGGCGGGATCAAGGAGCGCTTCGCGGAGCTGCGCGGCATGGGAATTCGCACCGTCATGATCACCGGTGACAACCCCCTCACCGCGGCAGCCATTGCGGCCGAGGCGGGCGTGGATGACTTCCTCGCGCAGGCGACCCCGGAGGACAAGCTCGCCCTGATCCGTCGGTATCAGGAAGACGGACATCTGGTGGCCATGACAGGTGATGGCACCAACGATGCGCCCGCCTTGGCCCAGGCCGACGTCGCCGTCGTGATGAACTCCGGCACGCAGGCGGCCAAGGAAGCGGGCAACATGGTGGATCTCGATAGCAATCCAACGAAGCTCATCGAGATCGTGGAGACCGGAAAGCAGATGCTGATGACGCGTGGAGCGCTCACCACATTCAGCACGGCCAACGACGTCGCGAAGTACTTCGCCATCATTCCCGCCGCGTTCGTGTCCACCTACCCGGCTCTCGCCGCGCTCAACGTGATGCGACTCGCCTCGCCCACAAGTGCGGTGCTCTCCGCCGTGATCTTCAACGCGCTCATCATCGTTGGCCTGGTGCCACTGGCGCTCCGCGGCGTCGCGTTCCGTCCTGCCGGTGCGGCCGCACTGCTCCGGCGCAACCTGCTCATCTACGGACTTGGTGGCGTGCTGGCACCCTTCGTCGGCATCAAGGCCATCGACATGCTCCTGGTCACCCTTCGTCTCGTCTGAGGCACCCAAGTGTCCAATTCCACCTCATCAAACGCACTCACGCTGATTCGGCCGACCGCTTTGCTGCTCGGAGTAATGACCGTGCTGTGCGGTGCCGTCTATCCTGCGCTGACCACCGTCGTCGCGCGCACCCTGTTCCCTTCCCAGGCCACGGGCAGCATCCTCTCCGTCGACGGTCAGGCCGTCGGATCGCAGCTCGTTGGTCAGGAGTTCCTCGGAGACGGCGATCTGCGGGGGCGTCCCTCAGCGACCGCTGAGCATGCCTACAATACGCGCCTCTCCGCGGGATCCAACCTTGGCCCCGCGAGCCCCATTCTCGATTCGCTCGTCAGCGCCCGGGTCGCTGAGGTACGAGCCCGGGAAGGTTTGCCTCCCACCGCACGCATACCCGGTGACCTCGTGCTGGCCTCAGGGAGTGGTCTCGATCCGCACATTTCACCAGCGGCGGCGGCAATCCAGATTCCGCGTATCGCGAGTGCTCGAGGTATCGCACAAGACAGCGTGGCAACCATCATCGCACGTGTCACGGAGGGCCGTCAGGGAGGTCTGCTCGGCGAACCTCGTGTCAACGTGCTGCAGGCCAATCTGTTGCTGCGGGGCCTCCGCTCCCAGCTCGTGGAGGTGCGGTGATGCTGACCATGGTTCTGGCTGCGCTCGCGCTCTCGGATACCATCCCTGCTCCTGCTGCCACCCCACGGCCGCCCGCTGACACACCGCCATCCGCAGAGATCCGGCAGGACAGCGTGCAGCTCAAGTTCAGCGGTTTCGTGGATGCGTACTACGCATGGGACGGACTGCGTCCGGCGACACTTGATCGGGCCTACACGACCCAGCCTGCCCGCCACAATGAATTCAACATCAACCTGGCGTTCGTTGAAGCCACGCTCCGTACCCCGCGCATACGGGGTCGAGTGGCGCTGCAGGCCGGCACATCGGTGCAATCCAACTATGCCGCAGAGCCGTCGCTTGGGCAGGTGAGTGGCGGATCCGTGTCACGGCATCTGCAGGAGGGCACAATCGGGGTCGCGTTGACTCCCAACCTCTGGCTGGATGGCGGTGTGTACTTCTCGTACGGTGGCCTGGAAGGATGGATATCCCGAGACAACGCGACCTATACCCGATCACTCATCGCGGAGTACACGCCCTACTATGCGTCCGGCGCGAAGGTGACGTGGACGGCCAGCCCGCGCGTGACGGCGCAGTTCCATCTCATGAACGGCTGGCAGAATATCGCCGAGACGAATTCCGACAAAGCCGTGGGCGCACGAGTGGATTTCCAGGCAGGAAAGCACCTGCTCCTCGCGTGGGACATGTTCCTGGGGAACGAGGCGCCGGACACCCTCCCCTCCCGCACGCGAGTCCTGCAACAGCTCATCGCCCGATACACGCACGGTGCATGGGACGTCTCAGCCGTGCTCGACGGGGGCCGCCAGGAACGCGCGGGGCACGGCGCGGACTGGTGGACCGGCAGCACCGCCACCGTCCGGCGGCAGATTAGCCCGGCAACCGCTCTCGTGGCACGAGTCGAGCATCTGTTTGACCGTGGCCAGGTACTGGTGGGGACCGGGAGCCCTGATGGATTCCGTACCACAGGTGCATCCTTCGGCATGGATGTCACCCCTGCTCCGCGCACCCTCTGGCGCACCGAAGTACGTGGATTCCGCTCCGGCGACAGCATCTGGCCCGCCGGATCGAATGACCGTCCCAGCCGCACGTCCTGGATGGCCGTGACCTCCCTGGCACTCACGCTCTGAACATCGCCATCCCGCGCGCATGACAGATCTCGACCGCCGTCCCGATCCCGATGCCCTGATCGCCCAACTTGCCCTGCAGCCAGATGCACACACTCGAGGGCGTCTCAAGGTCTTCGTCGGGGCGGCCCCGGGGGTGGGGAAGACCTACACCATGCTGGAGAGTGCACGCCTTCGGCAGGCCGAAGGACGGGACGTGGTGATCGGCGTTGTGGAGACACACGGGCGCTCCGACACCGCGGCAATGACGCAGGGATTCGAGATCATCCCGCGTCGTCTGTATGAACATCGCGGAACGACTCTCGAGGAGTTCGACCTCGACGCCACTCTGGCTCGGCGTCCTGCGCTGGTGCTGATGGATGAACTGGCCCACTCGAATGCCTCCGGGGCCGCACATCAGAAGCGCTGGCAGGACGTCGATGCCCTGCTCCAGGAGGGGATCGATGTCTACAGTACTGTCAACGTGCAGCACCTCGAGAGCCTCAACGATGTCGTCGCGGGCATCACCGGTGTGCAGGTTCGCGAGACTGTACCGGATGCCGTACTGGATGGCGCCGATGAAGTGGAACTCGTGGACGTCAGCCCCGAAGTGCTCGAGGAGCGCCTCCGACAAGGCAAGGTCTACGCAGCGGGACAGGCGGGCCGTGCCCTGGACAGTTTCTTTCGCCGTGGCAACTTGATCGCCTTGCGGGAGCTCGCCCTCCGCCGCACGGCGGAACGGGTCGATGCCCAGATGCGGCGATGGCGTGACTCCACCGGTATCGCCGCCGCGTGGCCTGCGACGGAGTCCGTGCTGGTCTGCATCGGGCCATCGCCCGACGCCACGCGCCTCGTGCGCGCGGCTCGGCGACTCGCCGGCGAGCTCAATGCGAGTTGGGCCGTGTTGTATGTCGAGACGCCCGGGGATGCGACCCTGCCCGTGGCACGTCGTGAGTATGTGCAGGATGCATTGCGTCTCGCCGAGTCCCTTGGCGGCACCGCGATGCAGGTGCATGGCCATGACGTGGTTGACGAAGCGCTTGTCATTGCGGCACGCGTCAACACCACACGCATTCTGGTGGGGCGCTCTCGCGCCTGGTGGGCGCGCATCCTCCCCGCCGCCACCATCGTGGGACGATTGACGGCGCACGCGGGAGACGTGGATGTCGTGATCGTCGGTGATCACGCACTTGACGCAGCGGGGCAACCGGCGGGAGCAAACGCCCCACCGCGTAGTGCGAAATGGCCAGGTACCGCCACGTCGATGCGTCCCTCCAGTCCGTATCAGGAGTATCTCGCGGCCATCGGCTGGGTGATCCTGGTGACGATGGCCGGGTCGCTTGTGCGCGATCGCGTCGCACAGATCAATGTGGTGATGACCCTGCTGCTCGTGCAGGTGTTCAATGCGACCCGCTACGGTCGAGGCCCCACCCTGCTCTCCACCGTGGTCGCCGTCCTGGTATTCGACGTGATGTTCGTGCCACCCTACGGCACCCTGGCGGTCAGCGATATCCGCTTCCTGCTCACGTTTCTCGTGATGTTCGTGGTGGGCGTGGTGATGAGTGGCCTCACGAGGCGGGTGCGCGAACAGGCGGCGTCCGCGCGCCTCCGTGAGGCTCGTGTGAACCGCCTGTATGCACTCACGGGCGAACTGGCGTCCGCACGCACGTCCAGCGATATCGTCCGTGTTGCACTCCGGCATCTCACCGACCTGGTCGGTGCCCCCGTGGCCTGGCTGGAACCCAATGGATCATCCGGAGGCATGCGCGTTCTCGACACACAGCCGGCTGTCTCCTGGCCCGCGGAGGAACTCGCTGTTGCGCGTTGGAGTCATGATCGCCAACAGCCTGCAGGCCGGAGTACGGCCACACTGCCGGCGGCCAGCGCGTGCTACCTGCCGCTCGTGACCAATGGACGGTCAGTCGCCGTGGTTGGCCTCGTGCTCACGGAGACCAACCCGCTGCACACGCCAGTGGAACGCGACCTCCTGGCCGTCATGCTGGACCAGATCGCCCTCGCGTTCGACCGCACGGCACTCGCCGATCAGGCACGAGCGGCATTTCTCGAGGCGGAAGCCGAACGCCTGCGCAACGCCCTGCTCAGCTCATTGTCACATGATCTGCGCACGCCGCTGGGGAGCGTTGAAGGGGCAGCCAGCACACTCCTGGGCTCCGACGAACTCACATTACCTGAACGCCGGGAACTTGCGACCACCATCCTCGACGAGTCTCAGCGCATGACGCGGCTCGTGGGCAATCTGCTGGATATGGTGCGGGTGGAATCGGGGTCCCTTCAGGTGCAACGCGAGTGGCATGTCCTGGACGAGGTCGTCAGCGGAGCGGTGCTGCGAGTCGAAAGCAGGCTCGGTGATCGCCCGCTGCTCGTCGACATCCCCGCATCGATTCCCCTGATGGCCCTTGACGACGTGCTTATCCAGCAGGTGCTCGTCAACCTGCTGGAGAACGCCCTGCGTCACACCCCGGCCGGCACCGAGATTCTGGTTACGGCCCGTGCTGACGGACGGGAAGTCATTGTGACCGTCGCCGACCGCGGACCAGGCGTTCCTGAGGCGGATCGCCTGCGGATCTTCGGCAAGTTCGAACATGGGGATGCCGGCGCCGGTGGCATCGGCCTTGGCCTTTCCATCTGCGACGGCATCGTGCGCGCTCACGGGGGACGAATCTGGGTGGAGTCCCGGGATGGCGGTGGTGCCATGTTCCGGTTTGCGCTGCCCCTGCTCACCCCGCCACCCCTCACCGACCCGGATGCGCCGGTCGCCCAATGACTGCTCTCGCACCGCTCATTCTGCTGATCGATGATGAACGCTCGATGCGGCGGTTCCTGCGCGTGGCCCTGTCGGTCGAGCACTACCGCCTCGTAGAGGCAGAGACGGCCGCGCAAGGCTTGCAGGAGATGGCTGCGCACAATCCGGATCTCGTGCTTCTGGACCTCGGGCTTCCCGATGGCGACGGTATCGATGTCACCCGATCCATTCGGGAATGGTCGGACCGGCCCATCATCGTCTTGAGTGCGCGTGGACAGGAGCGAGACAAGATCGCGGCTCTGGACGCAGGGGCTGATGACTACCTGACCAAGCCGTTCAGCACGGGAGAACTCCTCGCCCGCATTCGTGCGTCACTCCGTCGCCGGGAGGGCCGCGGAATTGCCGACACTCCCCTCGTGGAGCTCGGGCACGTTCGGGTCGATCGTGCGGCGAGGCGCGTGTTTCGGGACAACGTGGAGGTGCACCTGACGCCCACGGAATACCGGCTGCTTTCCATTCTGATGCAGCACGAGGACAAGGTGTTGACCCATCGTTTCCTCCTGCACGAGGTCTGGGGGCCAGGGCGTGCCGACCAGACCCACTATCTCCGCGTGTATATGCGGCAACTGCGCGAGAAGCTTGAGGTCGATGCGCATCGCCCTCGCCTACTCCACACCGAAACAGGAGTGGGGTACCGCCTGCGGTACACCGACGCGTCCTGAAGGCGTCGCTGCCTATCGGCCGGGAGTCTGGGCGGATGCCTTCGCCATGGGCTTTCGCTGGCGCAGTGACGGTTCCAGAAGTCGCTGCAGCTCTCGCTGCCGCAGATCCCAGGCCTGCGCGACTTCTGCGCCGACAAGAAAGAGGAATGCCGCGTAGTAGGTCCAGAAGACCACCGCAACGATGACGGCAATGGTGCCGGTATACAGCGAACCGGGGTCGGCGCTGCGGACGATCATGGCGAAGAGGTGCCTCGCCAGTTCGAACAGCACGGCGGCGGTTGCCCCTCCAACCAAGGCCACCTTCACCGCGGGCCGTCGTCGCGGTAGGCCTCGATAGAGCGCATAGAACAGGCCGAACACCAGGAGCACGCTCAACGCGCGGCCGAGCAGATATGTCACGCTGCCCATCGCGGACTCCCGGAGGCCCACCTCCCGCAGTAGGGTCAGGCCCCGCGTGGTGGCAAGGGCGAGGTAGGCACTGAAGACGACGTAGACCACGACCGCCATGGTCGAGACGACCGTCGCCAGCAGGTCGAACAGCTTGCCAACGACGATGCTCCGGTCGGTTCCATCGAAGATCAGCGCCAGCACGCTGCGCAGTGAACCAAAGAGGCGCGTGGAGAACCACGCGAAACCTATGGCAGAGTATGCGGTCACCGCGCCGCGTGTCTCGAGGACGTCAGTAATCAGGCCACGCAGCAGGGCATCGGCCGCATGGGATCCGTTGGGCAGGAGCTGTGCGACCAGCGCCGTTACGGTGTCCGCAGCCTCGTCAGGCCGGTTCCCGAGCAGGAACGAGAGGCCCGTAATGAGCAGCAGGACGAACGGCACCAGCGCGAGCAGGATGTTGAAGGCCAGCCCGCCCGCGAGGAATGGAACATTGTCCTCCGCGCTCTGTTTCCAGACGCGACGAACAATATCCCACCAGTGCTCAGCCTTCGGCCGGCGTCCCGTCAGCAGTCTGATCCGCGTGTGACGCGTCCGGTCGACGCACCCGATCGCTGTAGGCGCGTCGACCGTCAGTGTAGGCCCGCTTGGTATCGGCGATGGCCTGCTCGAGTTCAACCCGCGCCTGAGCGGCAGCCTCGCGCCCCGCATCGACGGCTTCGCTCACCGCGTCGACGCGTGTCTGCACCGCCGAGCGCGCGCGCGCCACCTGATCGTCGACGTTCGAACGCGCCCGTTCCACTGAATCCGCGACACGCTCCCCGAGATCGTCGGTCATCTCGCGCACGCGACGCCCAGCTCGGCGCGCCTCCCGGGAGATGCGGTCTCGCGTCTCCTGCCCGCTCGCGGGCGCAAACAGCAGCGCCGCACCCGCCCCGATTGCGAGTCCGAGGAGCAGCATGCCGAGTCCGTTACTGCCCTCCTCGCGTTCAATGACCACTACCCGATCATCCTCATAGCCACGAGCCATGCTGACCTACCTCCCAAGTGTGAACCGCCGGGTCGAACACCGACGTGGATGTCGATCCCAGCTGCGACATCCACGTCCCGTTCTGCGTACCTGACGTCAGTCCGAAAGATCCGCGTCGTCCGGAGCCGCGACCACGGTTGATGCACCATCCGGCACCGGGCGATGCAGCTCCGGCGCGTGCACGAACTGCTCGACATAACGCTGGGTTCCCGCAATCCCGAGCTGCGTAAACAGGAAGGTGAACTTCGCGTCGTATGCCGCACCAAGCGTGCGGCGTACATCGGCCGGCAGTGACCACAGCTGCTTCTTGAACGGTCCGATCGCTTTCTTGCGCGTCTTGTAGTAGAACTGCTCGTTGCTGTCCTTCTCCTTGCGCTCATCCTTCGCATTCACATCAAGCCACGCGTAGATCTCCTCACGCAGCGAGGCCGGAATGTGATCGTACATGATGTTCTGGAAATTTGTCGCCAGGTGAATCTCGGCCGTTTCCACGCGCGGGAAGTTGTTGAACGCCGCGTCCGGGAGCGTCGACGCACCGTGTTGCACGGCACCAGCCATGCTGTACTGATCGCGTGCCATCTTCGACAGGGTTTCCAGCGTCACCAGATCGAGCGCGACTTCGGCAATCGATCCGTCGGCCAGCACGATACCGCCATGAGAGGTGCCGGACTGCACGGAGATCTTCGACAGTCCGGCCGTACCCGGAGCCTGTGCGGCCAGGGTCCGATTGAACCCCTCCATGAAGGCTTCGAGCTCCGCCGGCGTACTGTTCTCCGTACCGACTTCGCCAATCTCCCCACCAACGGAGATTGTGATCCCCTTTGGTTCGGCATCACGCACGAAACGCGTGATATCCACGCACACCTCGTAATTGAGGCGCTGCTGCTCATCGAGCGTGGCCTTCGACAGATCCACCAGCGTCGAGGTGTCGACGTCGATGTTGTAGAAACCTGCGGCTACCGCCTCGGTGACCAGGGCCTTCACCGCGTTCACTTCCGTGACCGGGTCGACCGCATACTTCTTGTGGTTGACCTGGAAGTGGTCCCCCTGAATGAACACCGGGCCGCGATAACCTTCCCGCAGCGCGGCGGCCAGCATCACCGCCACATACTCGGCCGGCCGCTGGTCCGTGTAGGCGATCTCCGATCGGGCAATTTCGAGGATGAACGCACCGGCATCCATCGCCTTGGCTGTGCGGAAAATGGCGCGAGCCGTATCGTAGGCAAGCGCTCGCACGTTGATGGCGGGTACGGTGAATCCCCCGCACTTGCCCTCGCCTCGCGCGATATAGAGATCGTGAATGGAAGCGGCTCGCACACCGACCGTCTGTCCGATTTCCCAGATCAGCCAGCGCGCGTAGTTTCGCTCACCTTCGGACGCGCCGAAGACCGCCTGATGCACCAGGGCATCGAGATGGGCGCTCTGCAGTGCTGCGGCATCCCGCACCTGTACGCGGCCGTCGGCCACGCTTACGGCCCCGCCGAACAGCGAAGCCGAAGAAGTCGTCGAATCGGTCATGATGGGGTCCAGATGTCCTGCCCGGTGGAGACCAGGCGGTGTCAGGGTGAAAGCGGGAAGCGGTCACGGGACGTGGTCGAGGAGCCGTACACCCACGACCGCCATGATTCCAGAAACATCCCACCGAATGAAGTGCCGCGGCAAGGTCCGAGGGAGATTACATGCACCAACGGGGGTCGGGTTTGGGCAGAGCATCCCATTCCTTGCGAGCCGCCTCGCTGCCGGAACGGCCAAGCATCGCGTACGCAAACTGCTTTCCGAGTTCGACGCCGGGTTGATTGAAGGCATCGATTCCGTACAACGCACCTGCATATGCGGTTGCGAGCTCGAAGGTCTGCATCAGTGCGCCCAGATGCCAGGCATCGACGGCATCGACGTGCAGCGTGGCATTAAACCGCCCACGTGCGGCCAGCGCACCGGCCGTCGCACGCTGTTCGATATCGATGAGCTCCCCCAGCCTGTGTCCGCCAAGGTAGCCCAGCTCAGGGATATCCGCATGACGCGCGGGGATCAGGCCTTCGTCGGTGCGCCCCCGCACCGCGATGAACGTGACCGTCTTGTCCTGCGGTCCCTCCATGAACAGTTGCACCTGCGAGTGCTGATCGGTTGCTCCAAGCGCCGGAAGGGGTGTCGGGCCCACCGAGGTGCCATCGGGCCGGATCTTGCCCAGCGATTCTGCCCAGAGTTGGACGAACCACAGCGCGAGATCGCGCAGCGGATCTGCGTAGGGCATGAGGACCTGAATGCGACGCCCGTGGCGCGTGTCGGCCAGCCATTGCAATGCCGCGAAGGTCCCAGGCAGGTTCCGCCCGAGGGTGTCGTGTTCAGCCAGAAGCGTCACGTGCGCCGCGCCACCCAGCAGTGCGCGAACGTCAATCCCCATGATGGCCGCCGGTAGGACACCCACGGGCGAAAGCACCGAGAACCGGCCGCCGACGTTCGGAGGAATCTCGAGCATCGTGATGCCTTCGGCACGACCGATGTGACGCAGGGCGCCGACCTCCGGGTCGGTTACGAAGACCAGATGCGCCCGAGCCTGCGTCTCACCCACCGCCTGGGCCAGGGCCTCGCGAACAATGAGGTACTGTGCCATGGTCTCCACGGTCCCACCAGATTTGGACACCACGAGGACCCGGGTGCGGGCAAGATCGAGACGTCCGAGCGTGGCCGCAATAGTGGCAGGATCGACGTTATCGAGGACATGCAGGCGCGGATACCCATTGCGCTGCGCCGCCGTCAGGGCGTTCCAGTGTGGGGCACAGAGTGCCGTCCGCAAGGCGACCGGCCCCAGCGCCGAACCACCGATACCCAGGAGCAGGACATCGTCGAAACGACCGCGCCCGTTGTCGGCGACCTCCACGCTTGCCCGAAGCAACCCATCATCGGTTGGCAGGCCAAGAAAGCCCAGCTGTTCCTGCATTGCCATCACCTGGCGATGCGCCGCTCGGAATGCCTCGCCAGCCTCCGCCCATTCCTGCGCGGTGATGCCCGCCCCATTGGGCAGGGTGCCGGCCATCATGTTCGAGAAATCGAGTGCAAGCGTCATGATCGGGCGGTTTCGGGCAGCTCCACCACCAAGCCGTCGTAAGCCGGTGCGATACCGGCTGGCAGTTCGGCAGCAAGGGCTGCGTGAGAGTTGTCGTGCGTGAGATGGGTGAAGTAGGTGCGCTCGGCCCCGACACGCTGCGCCGTCGCAATGGCTTCGCCAACGGACAGGTGTGACGGATGAGACGTGCGCAATAGCGCATTCAGGATCAGCACGCGAACCCCTTTCAGCGCCTCGAGAGCATCCGGAGGCAGCGTCTTGGCATCGGTGACATAGGCGATATCGCCGACACGGTAAGCCATGACCGATGTGTGGCCATGCGGCACCGCAAAGGGGAACACCGATACACCGTGCACCGCAAAGGGCACTCCTGCGGTCACCGGCATGCACCGCCCCTGCGGACGCGTGGTGCCAGGCAGCGGGCGGTGCTGCTCATCCACCACGTAGGGGAACCGTGTGGCCAGGGTGGCCAGGGTGGCCGCATCTCCGTACAGCGGCAGCGGCGTGGGACGGTGTACGGTGATCGCTCGCAGGTCGTCGATGCCGTGGATATGATCGGCATGTTCGTGCGTGTAGAGCACCCCATCCACCGATGCCACACCCACGGTGACCAACTGCAGTCGCAGCTCCGGGGGCGTGTCGATAAGCAGGCGTACGCGCCTCCCCGCATCCCCGCTCGGATGGTCGACCTCGATGACCGCGCCGCAGCGGGTGCGACGGTCCCGAGGATCGGGCGAATGGCACACCGCGCACCCGCAGCCAATCTGTGGCACGCCGAAGCTCGTGCCGGTTCCCAGGAAGATGAGGCGCATCCCGGGCGTGCTGGTCACACCGTCTCGACCTTGAGCAGGTTGGTGGTGCCCGGTACATCGAATGGCACACCGGCCGTCACCAGGACGCGGTCACCCTTGGTGACCAGATTGAGATCGAGCGCTTCCCGCAAGGCCATCGCGACCATGTGGTCGTAGCCGCGTGCGGTGGGCACCAGTCGGGGCACGATCCCCCACACCAGCGCCAGTTGTCGGCATACGCGCGGCTCATCGGTGAGCGTGAGAATGGGGACGCTCGGTCGATGCGACGCCACGATGCGCGCCGTGAATCCGCTCTTCGTGAAGACAATCACGAGAGGCGCATCGAGCATCCGCACAGCTGCCACGGTGGCGGCGGCGATGGCCTCCTCGGTATTCACCCCGGCCATCACGCGGCGCTCGTACTTGCGCGGGTGAATGGCGGCCGGATGGATCTCGATCTCCCGGACAATGCGGCGCATCGCCTCCACGGCCAGGTGGGGGTAGTGCCCCACCGCTGTCTCAGCAGACAGCATCACCGCATCGGTGCCATCGATGATGGCATTGGCCACGTCGCTGGCCTCGGCACGGGTGGGCCGTGGGTTCTCGATCATCGACTCCAGCATCTGCGTCGCCGTAATGACCGGACGCCCGACCCGATTGGCCAGCGCAATGATGTTCTTCTGGGCGATAGGGACCGCCTCGAAGGGCAGCTCCACCCCGAGGTCACCGCGTGCCACCATCACCGCATCCGTGGCGTGCATGATCTCCTCAATATTCCTGAGGGCCACGTCCTTCTCGATCTTCGCGACGATGAGCATGGTCCGTGGGATCAGCGCACGCAGCTCCTCGATATCCTGTGCACGCCGCACGAAGCTGAGCGCGATCATATCGAGCTCGTGAGCCACCGCAAAGGCAAGGTCTGCCTTGTCCTTCTCGGTCAGTGACGGCGCCGAGACGGCAATGCCCGGCAGGTTCATCCCCTTGTTGCTCGTGAGCGTCCCCCCGTGCACGACGCTGGCCCAGACCCGAGGACTCTCGACGCGCGTCACGACCAGGTCGAACAAGCCGTCATTGATGAGGATCCGGTTCCCCGGACTCACATCGTGGCACAGGTCCGCATACGTGATCGGGATCTCGTCCCCCGCAGCCAATTCCTCGGGCACGAGCACCACTTCGTCACCAACGATCAGTTCACGGGGCGTCGGGAGCACGCCGATCCGGATGCGCGGACCCTGCAGGTCCGCGAGAATCGCCACCGGACGGCCCACTTCAGCCGCCACCTCCCGCACCACCTGGATGGTGCGTTCGTGCATCTCGTGCGTGCCGTGCGAAAAATTGATGCGCGCCACGTCGAGCCCCGCCTCGACGAGTGCGCGAATCCCCTCCGGCGAACTACTCGCCGGTCCCAGCGTACCCACGATCTTGGTCCGTGGCACGTGCGGGCGCTGGAAGGTGCTCACCACGTCCAACGCCGGTGCGTCCACAGCGGCACGCTCCGGGCCGGTGCGCGGAATGGTGCGAGGTTCGACAGGCATCAGCGACGCCCCGCCGCCAGAGCCACCCGCTTTCGGGCCAGTCCGTCGAGCAGGGTCGTGAACGAGTGCTCGAACGAGGCCAACCCGTCCGTCAGCAGGGTCTCGGTCACCGCCTGCAGCGAGATACCGTGCGCCTCGAGCGCTGCCAGCACCCGCTCAGCGTCAGCGACATGTTCGGTGACCGAGGGCCGGACCTCACCGTGATCCCGGAAGGCTTCGAGCGTCGCCGGTGGCAGCGTGTTGACGGTGTCGACACCGATGAGTTCTTCCACGTAGAGCACGTCGCGGTACGTGGGATTCTTGGTGCTGGTGCTGGCCCACAGTGGCCGTTGCACGCGTGCACCACGCGCGGACAGTGCCGCCCAGCGTGCGCCGGAGAACGAGGCCTGAAACAGGCGGTAGGCAAGCTTCGCGTTGGCGATGGCCGCCTTGCCCTGGAGCGCCAGCAGGGCCGGGGCATCATCGGCTGCGGCCGCCTTGGCCACAAGCTGCTTGTCGATCGCCGAGTCCACGCGGCTCACAAAGAAGCTCGCCACCGACGACACCGTGTGTACCGGGTGTCCCGCGGCCGCGCGAGCTTCGAGTCCGGCCAGGTAGGCTTCGATGACTCGCGCATGGGCTTCAATGGAGAACAGCAGCGTGACGTTCACGTTGACACCCTCCGCGATGAGGGTCCGGATGGCGTCCGCACCCTCGACCGTGCCCGGCACCTTGATCATCAGGTTGGGACGGTCGACGATCGCCCAGAGCCGCCGGGCTTCAGCCACGGTCCCCGCCGCATCGTGCGAGAGATCAGGCGAGACCTCGAGCGACACGTATCCATCGGCGCCGGCAGTCGTCTGATACACGCTGCGAAACGCGTCACAGGCGTCCCGCACGTCAGTTGTCGCCAACGCAAAGAACGCGTCCCGATCGCTCAGCGACGCGTCAAGCGTGGCCAGTTGCGTATCGTACGCCGTCCCTTCGGCCAAGGCTTTCTCGAAAATCGTCGGGTTGGAGGTCATCCCGGTAAGGGCGTCCTCGCTGATCCGACGGGTCAGGTCTCCATTGGAGAGCATGACGCGATCGATGTAATCCAGCCAGAGTGACTGGCCAGCGGCGTGCAGCGCGTGAAGGCGTGTGGACATGACAGGGTATGAGACGACGGTCGGTTGCAACACAATCGTGGATCCTAATGGGATGCACGATCCCGCGACGAAAGCGGGACCACCCGTGAAAAAACAGGACTGGAGTCTTTCAATTTACACTGACACGCCCCACTTCCGACTGGTCCCGCTTCCCATCCTGCGCATGATCGTAGAACGGCGCACGCGCTCGGTGCTGCCCATTCTGCTGGGCGCCGCTGCCCTGTCGGGCTGCAGTGCCTCCGCATTGCGGCCCGCACCGGCCCCCCCCCCAGCCGTTCCCGAGGCAGCAGGCGCCCCAATGTCGCAGACCTGCAGTTCGGCGGTCCAGGTGGCAAGCCGCAACGGAGAGGTGGCCGAGTTACCGCTGGCGACCTTCGATACCGCCTGGAGCATCATCCAGCGGACCCACTGGGATACGACCTACAACGGGGTGAACTGGTTGGCCGTCCGCGACGAACTTCGCCCTCGCGCCGCTGCGGCGCAGACTCGCGGGGCACTTCGGGCCGTGCTCTCCGATATGCTGAGCCGTCTCGGGCAGTCCCACTTTGCCGTCATCCCGCAGGAGCTCGCTGATGGAACGGCCGCTGACAATGGGGGGCGTTCAGCCGATATCGGCGGTGGGGGGTGGCTGGGCGTGACGTTCCGCCTCCTAGAACACAGTATGGTGCTGACCGCTGTCGACAGCGGCGGTCCGGCCTGGCATGCCGGGTTGCGACCGGGTTGGCGGCTCGAGGCCATCAGGGGCTGCCCGGTACCCGGACCGGCGAGCGTTCCGGGTGAAGTCGACGCCCGTCGGAAAGCGCTCCGAGCGTACCAGATGACCACCCGCTCGCTCGACGCCGCACCAGGGGACACGATGACGGTGACCGTGCGAACCCCAGAGGGGCTTCGCCTCTCACCCACTCTCACCCTCGGCAACCCGCCCGGTACCGTCGCAAAATTCGGCAACCTC
>CAZPJX010000032.1:0-26721 GCA_964586985.1 uncultured Gemmatimonas sp.
GGTGTCGTCGAACGTGATGAGATTGCGGAAACCCAGCACGTCGGCATAGTAGCCAACCCAGTGGTTCATCCGGCCCAGCTCCACGTTGCCGACGCAGTGGTCGATGTACTTGAGCCCGACATCGGCTGGCTGGTACTGCGGCGTCACGGCCCGGAACCCGGGCAGGAACAGACCACGGTAGTTGCGCCGCTCGACCAGCGAGTGAATGGTATCGCCGTACGTTCCGATGGCGGCGATGACTACTTCGCCATCCGCATCGGTCGACACCTGCGGCTCATGAATCGGCACGGCACCCCGTGCGATAGCGGTTTCATACGCCAGACGCGCGTCGTCCACCCAGAGCGCGTAGTCGCGCACCCCGTCGCCGTGCTTGTGCACATGCTCGGCAATGGGCGTATCGGGGCTGATCGAGGTCGTGAGGACGAGGCGGATCTTCCCCTGCTGCATCAGATAGCTCGCGCGATCCCGCACCCCCGTTTCGGGGCCGCGATATCCGACGAGTGAGAAACCAAAGGCGGAGCGATAGTAGTGGCTCGCCTGCTTGGCATTCCCGACGTAGAACTCGACGTAGTCGGTACCGTTGATTGGAAAAGCGTCCTGCTCCAGCCCCGTTTCGGGAACGGTCAGCGTGGCCATGGGCACACCTCAGTTTGATGGAAGTCGTTGAGGACGCGCGCCGCCGGATGGCAACGCGCGAAATTCCGCGCAGTGGCTGCGCGAACGATCTGTCCGATCAGATGTGGGACCGCGGAAGGGCCGCAATCCAGGCGCGCTGCCGCTGATCTTCCGGGAATGGCGAGGAGAGCATCACAGTAAGGTACTACGGACACCTACTGCTTTGCGATGAGACGATCCTTGATCTTGTCGTAAAGCGCTTGAGTCAGGACCCCCCGCTGCACGAGCTGCGCTTTGTTGGCATAGGGGCGCCCCGCGATGATGCGGGCCGCATAGACCTTGCCGATTCCTGGTACCGCCTCGAGGTCTGCGGAGGTGGCCCGGTTGATGTCGATCTGGGATGGGACCGACGGCGCCTTTGCTCCGGCGGAGCCGGTTGGTGCCTTCGGCTGCGTCGCCGGCTGTGCGGCCGGTGGTGCCACGCCGGACTTCGTCTGGGCCGCCGCTGGCAGTGCCGTCAGTGCCATCAGTGCCATCAGGACAAACGTGCCGACCAGCCATGATAGGGGCCTCAGCAACCGAACGCGGTACAGACCTGCCATTTCTCTCTCCTGAACGTGGGGCGGGAGACCCTGAACCCGATTCTAACCCGCGCCGCACATTTCGTTCGTCCCCAGCGTTCCGGTGATTTCAAGCGCCCTGGAGCTCCGGCAGATCCCGGAAATAGGAGAGCGCATCCGGATTGGCCAGCGCGTCCTGGTTGCGGACCGGTCGACCATGGATGGTATCCCGTACGGCAATCTCGGTGATCTTTCCGCTGATCGTGCGGGGAATGTCGGGCACCGCGACCACAATGCGCGGAACATGGTGGGGGCTTGTGTGCTCCCGGATACGGCGTCGAATGGTATCCCGCAACGTCTCAGTTAGAGCGTGCCCGTCGCGCAAGCGCACGAACAGGACAACACGGGAATCGGGGCCGTCCGGACCTTCGAAACGCTGCTCCACCACGATTGATTCCAACACCTCCGGGATCTGCTCCACCTGCCGATAGATCTCCGCCGTCCCGATTCGCACACCCCCGGGATTCAGTGTGGCATCACTGCGGCCATGAATGACAAGCCCATCGTGCGCCGTAATCTCGGCCCAGTCCCCATGCCGCCACACGCCCGGAAAATGTTCGAAGTAGGCGGCCCGGTAGAGCGCGCCGTCCGGATCGTTCCAGAACGCCACCGGCATGCTAGGGAAGGGTTTGGTACACACGAGCTCACCAGCCTCCTGCTCGACCGCCTGCCCCTCATCGTTCCAAACCGTCACAGCCATGCCGAGCCCCCGTACCTGGAGCTCCCCACGGTACACAGCGCCGGTTGGATCGCCCAGGGCAAAACAGCTGAGGATGTCGGTGCCACCGCTGATACTGCACAGCCGAACGGACGGTGAGATGTCGCGATATACGAAATCGTAGCTGTGGGCCGAGAGTGGGCTCCCCGTGGACAGGATGGCGCGCAGGGACTCGAGATTCACCAGAGTCCGAGGGGTAACCCCCTCCTTCTCGAGCACGGCGAGATACTTCGCGCTCGTCCCGAACACCGACACCCCTTCGGCCTCAGCCATTCGCCAGAGGATCGCCGGATCCGGGGCCAACGGGGCACCATCGTACAGGACTACCGTGATGCCAAGCGCCAGACCGGACACCAGCCAGTTCCACATCATCCATCCACAGGTGGTGAAGTAGAACAGCACGTCGCCGGCCGAAAGGTCGGTGTGAAGCGCCAGCTCCTTCCAATGCTGCAACAACGTACCACCCGCCCCGTGCACCATGCATTTCGGCAGCCCCGTCGTCCCGGAGGAATACATGACGTACAGTGGGTGATCGAACGGCAGTCGCACGAACGACGGTGCCGTGCTCGCGGCATGAGCGGCGAGTACCTCGTCAAACCGCTCGACGCGCGGAATCGCGGTCACATCGGGTGCGGTGCTCGCATAGGGCACCACCCAAGCCGCGCGCAACGACGGAAGCGCCGCCACGATTTCGGTCAGACGCGGAAGGCAGTCAATTGTCTTGCCTGCATAGCGATATCCGTCGGCGGCGATGAGCACCGTCGGGGAAATCTGCCCGAATCGATCGAGCACGCCCTTGGTACCGAAGTCCGGTGAGCAACTCGACCAGACGGCACCAAGCGAGGTGGTGGCGAGCATGGCAATGACGGTCTCGGGCAGATTGGGCATCCAGCCCGCAACACGATCACCCACGCCAACCCCGCGAGCCGCAAGGGCTGCCGCACACTGCGCGACGCGCTGTGCCAGTTCGGCATAGGTCACCCGCTGCTGCACGCCCTGCTCGTTCCAGGCAACCAGGGCAAGCGCATCGTCACGGCGACGGAGCAGATGCTCCGTGAAGTTGAGTCGTGTCCCCGTGAACCAGCGGGGACCCTGCACCGGATCTGGCGGCGCCATGCGGTCTCCACCAACGAGGACCTCGCGCCACGGGGCGTCCTTGGACCCGGGGCCGTCAGCCATGATGTCCGCCGCTCGCCACACCTCCGCCCAGAACTGTTCCGGGTGTGACACGGACCAGCGCTGCAGCGCGTGGGCGTCCTGCACCTCGGGAGGAACCACACCGCGCGCCACGAGGTCGGAAAGGAACTGGTGCAACCGCGTTGCCTCGATAGCGCGGGCAGACGGCGTCCAGAGCAGGGAGGAATCTGTCACGTCACACTATGGGGATGGGAACGGTCAACGCACTTCGCACTGCGCCAACATCACAGCCCGGCATCCGGGACCGTGTGCTTCGCAGTACCAGCCGTGCCGGTCGTGAAAAACCAGATGCGCCGCATCGTTGGGGCGCAGTCGCACGCGAATCAGATGCTCCACCCCGGTGCGGGGCCCCACGACGGCCCGTGCATCGAGCACGTCGATCACGGGAGACACCGGAAAGAGATCGAGCTGTGCAGGCGCCACCACCTGCGGGTTGCCGTCCGCATGGCGGTTCGGCGATCGACGGGCCTGACCCATCAGAAGATCCGTGGATGCAGGCGATGCGTGCGCAACATGCACCAATGCTCGCCTGCGTGCGCGCCAGACGCCAGCGGCCCCACCTTCATCTCCTCCGAAGACATCAGACATCCATCACGACGCGGATGTCCGGTGCCACGGTGGCACGCGCGGTACCACGCGTGACCCAGGAGGCCATGAAGAACATCAGCAGGGACGAGACAAGGGCAAGGGCGGTGGCCGTCACGCCTGCCGGGAACGTGAAGACTTTCAGGTACGCGAGGGTCTCGAGCCCCAGGGTGACGAAGAGGCCGGTCGCTATCGAGGCAATGGCTCCCACCCGCGTCGCGCCCTTCCAATTGAGGCCGATGGCGAGCGCGGGCACCAACGTGGACGCAAACAGTCCCCATCCAAAGATGCCCAGAAACGCCACCAGGACGCCGGAACGTTGCGCAATGGCCGCCGAGAGCACCGTAAATACCACAGTCCAGATCCGTCCCCAGCGCAGCTCATTGGACACCCGCCATCCGAACGCCACCGGTAAATCGTGCGTGAGCGCCGCGGCACCGACGCTCATGAACGAGTTCACGGTGCTCATGATGGCCGCCGCCATGGCGGAGAAAACAACGGCGGTCAGGGGCAGCGGGACAAACTGCATGAGAAATACGGGGGTGGCATCGTCGGGCGAGCGCAGGGGCGGAACCCTGCCCTGCAAGACGAGCGCTTTCATCGCCACCCCAACGGCCACGAACAGCAGCAACGTGACCGTGAGCGCCAGCGTCATCACCAGCGGATACCACTTGAGCGTACGCGGGTCACGCAACATGAGGAACTTGTGCGCGACGTGGGGTTGTCCCAATGCGCCGAGTCCGAACACAAAGAAAAACGAAAGGGCCGCCAGCGGTGAGAGCTTGCCCCATGGCGCCAGGATCGCCGGATCCTGCGCGAGAATCGTCCGCGAGATCGTGCTCATCCCACCGGCGCTCTCGAGCGCGAAATAGAAAACCAGGGCGGAAGCGATGGCCATCAGCAGGCCTTGAAAGACATCGTTGTAGATGCCCGCGAGGATGCCGCCGGAGACCGAATACGCGAGGACGATCACCGTGCCGATCCAGATGGCCGGTATCAGTTCGATCTGCAGGACGGTCTGCACCACGAGCCCCAGCGCCAGCAGATTGGTGGCCATGTAGCTGATGACGGCCAGGATGATCGCCAGCGCCGACAGGCCCTGCGCTGCGGGTGACTGGAACCGTGCGCCGATCGCGTCGGGAATGGTCAGTATCTCACGTACTTCCGCGAGCAGACGCAGCCGTTTGGCCAGCACCCAGGCTCCCATGGAATTGGTGAGAGCCGCTGGCAGCACGATGAAGACGGCCCCCAGGCCAAGGGTATAGACAAGTCCAGGTCCGCCGATGAAGGCGAACCCCGAGAGTGTCGCCGCCATCGCCGCAATGGCCAGCGTCACGAATCCGATACCCTGTCCTGCCACGAAGAAATCAGCAGCCGTGCGCGTACGCCGTGCAGCCCAGACCCCGATAGCGGCCACGATGACAAAGTAGAGGAGCGCCACGAACCCGATGACGAAGCGCGCATGCAGAGGGACCGTCATGGCGCGTCATCACCTCCCCGCCGAGCGGCACGCACGCGTGCCAGATCATCGTCAGAAAGCGTCAATCGTTCGAAAGTGAGCGCGTACGCGACGGGTAGGACGAGCAGCGGGAGCACCCCGACACCGTAGAGCACGATCGCGGCCCGCAGGGGGAGACCCAACCACAGCGGGTCACCCGGAGCTTCCGCCGGCAACCAGAGGGCCAGGAGAAAACCGCCGGTCACCAGGCCGAATACCAGCAGCATTGCCCAGCCCATCACGCCTGGAGCCCGATCCCTCCGGGATGCCCCGAGGAGCATGACCGCCATCAATGCGAGGGGCATGGACGCCGCCATGACATACACGCCCAGGGTGGCCAGCGGCGGAGGAGCAAACGCCGAGGCGTAGGCGAGCGCTATGCCGATCGTCGCGAAGACCGTGGCGGCCATTGCCACGAACTGCCATCCCCGCGCCGTGGCGGACTGCCCGGACTCGCGAGGGGAGGACGAGGATGGGATGCGTTCAGTGGAGTGCATGGAATTCATAGGATAAGCGCCCGCTTATCTTATCAGCGTCATGCCCACCTCATGAGCGTCCCGACGCCGCCTGTCCCTGTACGCGGCTGGCTCCGTGCCGGCGCCGCTGCGCCTCCCCTGCGCCGCCAGCGAAGCCTGTGGGTGCGCGTGCTGGTCGCACTGACCAGCACGACGGCGATCCTTGGTACCGCCGCCCTGGTCGCCGCCGCAGCAGTCGTGCCGCCCATCGGTGCCCGCCGTACGGCGCGCGACGCCGCGCTCCGCGAACTCGGCAATCAGGTGTTGTCCAACGAGCATATCGTGGCCCAAACCTTCGCTTCCCAGCGTCGCTGGACCGACATGTGGCGCGAGTCATTCGGCGTCGTCGTGGCGACGAACCGGCGATTGCTGTATATCGGCGCGCCGCCCACCCCGCTCCTGCGTCCCCGGGACGATGGCCCAATGGAACTGCTCGTCGAGAGCTACCCCTACGACGCCGCCTTCACGCTCGTTCCCCGCACCATCTGGCGCGGCCGGGGTCGCGGGCTCGTGCTCCGCACACCCGCGGCGCAGGTGAATTTTCTCGTCGACGACGGCAGCTGGATCAACGCGCAGCACGTGGCCGTTGAAAGCGCACGGGCGCGTGGCGTCGTCTCGCGGGAGATGGAACTCCTCGACGCGACGCTGCGCGCCCCGGCGCCCGTCGCCGCCGAATACGTTTTTCACACCGTCAGACGCGGCGAGACCCTCACGGGACTCGCCCGTCGCTTCCAAACCTCGCCCGATATCCTGCGCCAGCTCAATCAGCTCACACAGGACGACATCCGGATCGGACAGCGGTTGCGGGTTCCCAAGGTTGATTCGACAACGATACCGTGATGCACCCGCGTCCGGAGCCGCGGGACACGAATCACCACCCGAGGACCAGGGCAAATACCAGCGGCGCCACAATGCTCGCATCGCTCTCGATGATGTACTTCGGGGTCTCGATGCCCAGCTTGCCCCAGGTGATCTTCTCGTTCGGCACCGCACCGGAATACGATCCGTACGATGTCGTCGAATCACTGATCTGACAGAAATATCCCCACAGGGGAACTTCCGTCCGTTGAAGATCCTGATGCAGCATGGGCACGACGCAGATCGGGAAGTCACCCGCGATGCCGCCACCGATCTGGAAGAAACCCAGCGATGCGGTCCTGGTGACTTCGGTGTAGTGCTCCGCCAGGTACATCATGTACTCGATGCCCGTACGCACCGTGTGCACATTCTTGATGTGGCCATCAATCACGTGCGACGTGAAGATGTTCCCGCTTGTTGAATCCTCCCATCCGGGGACGATGATGGGCAGGTTCTTCTGCGCGGCCGCCAGCATCCATGAGTTCCTGGGGTCGATCTGGTAGTACTGCTCCAGTTTGCCGCTCAGCAGGATCCGGTACATGAACTCATGAGGGAAATACCGTTCGCCCGCCTGATCCGCGGCGGTCCATTCATCCAGAATGGCCTTCTCGATGCGACGGATCGCCTCAGCTTCCGGGATGCAGGTATCCGTGACGCGGTTGAAATGCCGCTCCAGGAGATCCTGCTCCTGCTGGGGCGTCAGATCCCGATAGTTGGGGACCCGCTCGTAGTGATCGTGCGCCACAAGGTTGTAGATGTCTTCCTCGAGGTTCGCACCGGTGCAGGTAATCGCGTGTACCTTGTCCTGCCGAATCATCTCTGCGAGCGATAGGCCGAGTTCCGCCGTGCTCATGGCACCGGCGAGCGTGACCATCATCTTGCCACCCTGCTCGAGATGATGGACATACGCGTCACTGGCGTCGATCAGGGCCGCAGCATTGAAATGCCGGTAATGATGACGGAGAAACGCCGAAACCGGCGCAGAGGAGGACAGAGCCATGATGGAAGTCGGGAGCGGGGCCACGGGACCGGCAGCCATTCGGCGCCATGTGCCACCAATCTAATTACGGCGGCGCCCCGTCGTACTCCGGCGCATCCCGAGCCATACGGCACCCGCAGCCAGCGCGATCGCCGCGGCGTTCGCCCCCAGCACGCTCGCCCCCGCTGCCAGGACGACACACAGCACGGCGGCAAGACGAGGCCAATGGCCGTCGTCGCGTCCCCCATGGGGCTGCGCACGGCGGGCCTCCGCTCCGACCAGCCCACTCATGGCCCGCGCCTCCCCCCAGCCCGTACCGGTCGTCTCGACCCACGAAAGCGCTACCCGACCCTCAGGCTCCCCCACGCTGCCGGTGGACCTGCGCACCTCCGCCAACGCCTCGGCGGGCCCGTACGGAGTGACGCGGCCTCCATTCCACCCTGTGACGCTGCCCATGGCATCATCGCCGACCTCACACCTCCCCCCGTCAGCCGACTCGCGAAGCAGAGACAGTCCGAAGCGCACCGGCGGCAACGCGCCATCGTCACGTTCGTTCCGCACAATCGCCGATACCGACGGGCCCGCCGGCATGCCGCCCGGCGCTCCATCAGACGCAGGTTCAGCCATACCATCAGTCCGACCCTGCGCCGAGGCGTTGATCCTCGTGCCCGCGTGTGCATTTCCGCCCATGGTGCGCGGTGCTGCGCGCGCTCCGTCGAGGAGTGCCTGCATGAGAGATCGTGCCTCCGGCGGCACCGCCAGACTGGTTCGGCGCCAAAGCCGACCGGCCTCGGCATGATCTGCTCGGCTCAACGCCGCCACCAGCGCGACAAGCCCAACGGATGGCGTCGGACGCGCGGTGGTGATCCCTCCCAGTTGCCGAAAGGATTCCAGCAACTGTCCGAGGAGTGTGCGGGCCGCGTGCGCCTGATCAGGCGAGCAGGTTCCGACAAGCGTTCCACCAGTCGAGAGCGCGCGCAGGAGCTCACGAAGGTCTTCAGTTGGCAGCACGGCGCTTGGCCGGGTGAGGCGCTGCGCAAGGCGTTCCCCGAGTGCCCTGAAGGCCTCTTCCAGTCGATCGCCCCCACCAGCCGCACGCCAGCGCCCAAGGTTCTCGATGGGAGTGCCCTCGACGCCGTCGTCTGCCTGCCCTTCCTGCCGGGCGTACGGCCCACCGGCGTGGGAAGCGTCAAGCCACGGAGTGAAGTCCTCTTCATCGACCACGGTGAATTCGCCACTGGCCATGCGTGTCGTCTGGCGCGCCTCACCGCGAGCGTAGTCCGCGGTCAACCCACGCAAGACACCACGGGCCCAGGGGACTGCCGGATGCTGCGGATCGTGCTGCTGGACCTCGGCGAGGAGTGCGTGGGCATCGGCCATACGACCTTGCCGGCCAAGCACCACAGCCTGCTGCAATCGAAGCACGGCGTTCCCCGGCGACGCCTCGAGTGCCTCGGTGAGGGCGGCTCGGGCACCCTGCCAGTCGCCAGTCAGTGATCGTGCCACCGCCTGCAGGTAGCGCAGCGCCACCGAATGCGGGCGTTGCGTCAGCCCATCAGTGGCCACCCGATCTCCTTCGCCGGGAAGTCCCAGGACCGTCAGAGCACCGGCACGCAGGTACCAGCCTTCTTCACTTCGCTGTGCCCCGCTCCAGACATCATCGAGCGCGGCGAGCGCGTCTCCGGGCAACTGCCGCAGCAGCGCACCTCGGGCCTGGGACAGCCCCATCGCCGTCGCGCCCTGACGGACGTCCTGCCGCTGTTCGAGCAGGTCCTCATCCCGAAGCAGCGCCTCCAGCGCCACCCCGCTTCGCGACCACGGCTGCCCACCGGCCATCCCGGGACTGGAGACGGCGGGCGTCACCCGCACCACGGCGCGCGACGGCCCTACCACGTTCGCGAGCGAGTGCGGTGGGACCGCAGTGCCGCGGAGACCCTGCACTCCGTTCAGGTCGGAGGACATATCGGTCAGTATCGACGCCGCAGCGGCGAAGCTGTATGCATCACCCGTCCGTCGCGGCGTGACCTGCGTGGAACCTGACCAACCTCCCCCTCACCGTCAGATGAGGGCGTCAATCAGGGCGAGCTCTTCGTCGACCCGGACATAGCCCCGCACGTCATCGAGCCAGCGGTACGCGCCGCCATCACGATCCAGCGCGATCTGCCGCCGGGTCGTGGAGTGCTCGTAGGAGCGCAGCTCCCCCACGTCCACCGGCCCTTCCACAAACCCGACGAACCAGAACGCCGCAGCGGCCTCGGCGGCGGCGGCACCAAAGACCACCGTCAGCGCACGCCGCAGTGGGTACCAGTCAGGAGGCCGGTACACGGGAAAGATGTCGGAATCACCCATATGCTGCCCGCTGGACGCATCGGCGGCGGGCGGGTCACGGATCGTCACGCGTTGGGTCGCGCGCGTTCGGATGGGCGTTCGTCAACATCGTCCCGTGTGGCAGAGCGCACACCCTTGCAACAAATCGACGGGTATCATCGAGCGATTGCCTCGCCTCCGGCAGCACGGCCGGAAAGAACTGCCAGACATGCGGCACTCGCGCCCAGAGCCGGAGTTCCACCGATCCGCCGGCCTCCGCCGCCCGCTCAGCGAAGCGCACGGCGTCATCGCGGAGGACCTCGTCACGACTCGCATGAATGAGGATCGGTGGCAACCCCTCGAGGTCGCCGTACAGCGGCGACACATATGGCAAGTACGGGTCGGCCTCGCCGAGATAGAATGCTGCGGCCCGTCGGATGGTGATGCCCGCGAACATCGCACAGCGATCACTGTTCTCGTCGAGTGACGCACCGGTCGCCGCCAGATCGGTCCACGGCGAATACGTCACGATACCACGGGGAAGCGGCATCCCTCGATCCCGGGCCGCCAGCGCCATCGCCAGCGCCAATCCTCCACCGGCTGAGTCGCCCGCCACCACGAGCCGATGCGCGCCGATCCCTTCGGTCTCGATCAGGTATCGGTACGCCCCCAGCGCATCGTCAAGGGCGCAGGGGAAGCGGTGCTCAGGCGCCAGGCGATACGCGGGGACGTACACACGGGCGCCGAGCCGCTGCGCCAGCGATCCCGTCAGCGACCGATGCGTTTCGGGAGAACACCCGATGAACCCCCCGCCGTGCAGGTAGAGCACTACCGGCCCCTCACGCCCATCAAACCCGGTAGCGGTGAGGTGCTCACCGCCAACCCAGGACGCACGTGGACCCAGATGAGCGCACGCAGCTCCCGTGGATTTCGCCATCAGCCGGCGGACCGCCCGCGGGCGGCCCATGTTGGCACGCACCCACTGCGGATCGATGGGGCGCAACGCGTGGGGGCGCATGCGTGCCCGCACCAGCCAATGCACCCAATGCGATTGCCAACTCGCCGGCGTCAAAGTGTCCGGACGGGAGGAGGAGGCCTGTGTCATAATCCAGCCATCACGCGGCGAAGCCCGTCAGACCCCGACCTGTTTCTCCACTCGGTCTCGGTAATGCCTACTGAGACGCAGACGCGTCCCGTCCTCGAGAATCACCATGTAGTCTCCCGAGAACCACTGCTGCATCTCACGCACCCGATTGAGATTCACGATGGTGGAACGATGGATGCGGGCGAAGAGGCGAGGGTCGAGCGTTTCTTCGAGATGACTGATGCGTTCACGAACCGTGTGAGCCTGTGTCCCGACATGCAGCCGCACATAGTTGCGATCAGCTTCGATCCAATCGATCTCCGTGGTCTTCACGAAGAACATGCGACCGTCCTGCTTCACCAGAATCCTGCTCGCATGGCGACCGGGCACCGTTGCGCCTGCCGCCGCCCCCGATGTGCCTTCGGTGCCGGCCGGTGCGGCGTGGACAGGACTCCGCTCGCCGCCCGCCCCGGAGTGGTTCGAGCCTTCGCCCATCGCACCGGCGGTCCCGGCACGCGCCCCCTCGGCATTCCCAGCGGCCAGACGACGTACCGTGTCCAGCAGCTCACCCAGTCGTTCCGCGGCCACCGCGTGGGCCCGCTGCCGCCTAACCTTCTCGAAGGCCGTGCGGAAACGATCGGCATCAACCGGCTTGAGCACATAATCCACCGCATGCACGTCGAACGCACGCTGCGCGTGCTCGTCGTAGGCGGTCACGAACAACACCATGGGCATGTGACCGCCTTCCAGCGCGTGCAAGACACCAAAGCCATCCAGACCGGGCATCTGCACGTCGAGGCACACCACGTCCGGACGCAGCGTGCGGATCATGTCGACAGCCGCCTGACCGCTTTCCGCCTCCCCCACGATCTCCACATCGGGTTCCTGCTGCAGCAGCCGCCGCACCCGCTGACGAGCCAGTGCCTCGTCGTCGACAATCAGAACTCGAACGCTCACCTGCTCCCCTCCGGTTGACTCGTCTGCATCACCGCGGCGGACAATGGGTCAAACGGACCGACAGGCCCGGACCCGCCCGAATCGTACTACGTTCCCGGAGAGTGCGGGTTCCAACCCGGAGCTCCTCGCGATCGCAACGCCTCCATCCATCGCGCCTCTCCTCGCCACGCGCGCCTCTGCCCACCTCCCCCTTCCCGCGACCCTGCTCGCCGTCTTGATGGCTTCCCCGACGACACCATTGACCATTGCCGACGAAGGCTGGTACCTCCGGCGGGTTACCCGTCTGCTTTTCGCCGCGTTCTGGATCGTGCCGGCCCTGCTGGCCTCGGTGCAGATGGTCTTCGTTGGGGACGCGGAAGGGATTCGGTACCCGCTCTCGAAGGCGCTGCTCTGGCAGAGTGCGACCTGGCTGCTCTGGAGCCCCTGGTCGCTTCTGATACTCACCCTGGTTGAACGAATCAAGCTGGACCGGGCCCGCCTGATGCCGTGGTTGAGCGTCCATGTCGCGACGTGCATCGTGGCCTGCTTCGTCAATGTGCTGGCCATCGCATGGCTGGATCATGGATTCAGCGCCATCGGTCAGGTGACGTCCTTCGCCTTCACGCTGCGTGTGGTCCTCGTCAACCATCTCGACTTCCAGGTCGTGCTCTACTGGGCGGTCCTCGGCGCCGCCTACATGGTGGAATTCGTTCGACGATACCGGGAGCGCGATCGCGCCGCCACGGAGCTCGAACAACAGCTCGCACTGACCCAGCTCGAGGCGCTGCGGATGCAGCTCAATCCGCATTTCCTCTTCAATGCGCTCAACTCGGTGGTGGAGCTCATGGAGATGGATGTGCGGGAGGCGCAGCGGACACTCACTCGAGTCAGCGATCTCCTCCGTCTCTCCTTACGCTCCGCCGGCCAGTCGATGATTCCCCTGTGGCAGGAGATTGAGCTGGTGGAGCTCTATCTACAGATCGCCCGTGTGCGATACGGGAGTGGTCTCGATGCCGATATCAGCGTCGATCCATCAATCGTCGACGAGCTGGTGCCCAGTTTCCTGCTCCAGCCTCTCGTGGAGAACGCCCTCAAGCACGGTCTCGCCCCCGGACATCCGGATCAGTGCATCGGGGTAGAGGTCCGCCGGCAGGGAAACAGCATCAACATCGTGGTGGAAGACAACGGGAAGGGTCTGGACGGCCTGCTGACTACCAGCGGGCGGTTTCTCGCCGCCGTGCCCTCGGTGGATGGTCTCGGTATCGGCTTGACCAACACCCGGTCGCGACTGACCATGCTGTACCAGGACCGTTACGCCTTTCGCATGAGCAATCAGCCCAGCGGCGGCTGTCGCGTGGAGATCCGCCTGCCACTCGAACCGCACTGAGCCGCTGGGGTGAGCGGGCCCGCCGAGGAACTCGCCATGAGCCGCCGCACGCCGCCACGACGCGTATACTCTGAGGACGATTTGAGTCCCGGTGTTGCCTTCACCCTTGCCTCTCACACGATGACCTTAGACCCCACCACCCGCCACCAGCCGCTGCTGGCAGCTACCATCCTGGCCATCGGCATCCTGGCCGGTGGTTTCTTCGTGGGCAACGGGTTCACCCGCATGCGAACGGCCGATCGAACCGTGGCCGTCAAGGGTGTATCGGAGCGTGAAGCACGGGCAGATCTGGCCATCTGGCCACTGCGCCTTGTGGCGACCGATGATGATCTGGTCCGCGCCAACGCCGCACTCGAGCGAAACGTGGAGCAGGTCCGAGCTTTCCTGAAGCAGCATGGACTCGACTCCGCCGGTACGGAGATCACCATGCAGGAGTTTTCCGTACAGGATGGGCGCACCATGGGGGGCTCCGAGAACATCGCCCGCTACGTGATCCGGCAAACACTGGTCGTGCGGTCGATCCATGTGGACCTGGTACAGGCCGCAAGCCAGCGGGTACCGGAGCTGGTGCGCAATGGCGTCGTGCTTTCCTCTGGTCAGGAGTACGGCGGCGGCGGACCGACCTTCGTCTTCACGAAGCTCAACGATCTCAAGCCGGCCATGATCGCGGAAGCCACGGCCCGTGCACGTGAGGGGGCAGAGCAGTTCGCCAAGGACTCGCAGAGCTCCCTCAGTGGTATTCGTACGGCGAGCCAGGGGTTCTTCGAGATCCAGCCCCGGGATCAGGCCATGGGAATCAGCGAAGAGAGTCAGATCGTCAAGAACGTTCGCGTGGTGACGACCGTCGTGTACGGTCTCTCGCGCTGATTTCCGGCGCTGGACCGTGCACGCGGCGATCCCGCACCTTGCATTCGGCCACTACATGTTGACCGCCATGCTTCCGGGGCCATGCGTCAGCGATACTATTCCGCATGGCTCTCGTCCGCTCGCTCGCACGCCTCGGCTATGGCACCAGGAAGGAGGTGGAACACCTGCTGGCAAGCGGACGGGTCACCTCGCGCAGTGGCCTCACGCTGACCGATGGAGCGGCTTCCCCACACGACGACATACTTGTCGATGGATTCCCCCTCGATCCCCCGGCTGGATCGGTGGTCCTGCTTCACAAGCCCGTCGGATACGTCTGCAGCACGCGTGACAGATCACCCACCGTGTATGCTCTGCTCCCCGAGCGTTTCCCCCGACGCTCTCCAGTCATGGCGCCCGTAGGGCGTCTCGATGCGGATACATCCGGTCTCCTGCTGATCACCGACGACGGTGCGCTCAATCATCGCGTCACCTCCCCCCGTACGCATCTTCCGAAGACCTACCGCGCGACACTCACGGAGCCGCTCGCGGGCACGGAGGCGGCACTCTTCGGCAGCGGCAGTCTCAAGTTGAAGGGTGAGGACACCGCGCTCAG
The DNA here is from genome assembly GCA_964586985.1 of uncultured Gemmatimonas sp. Taxonomy (GTDB): domain Bacteria; phylum Gemmatimonadota; class Gemmatimonadetes; order Gemmatimonadales; family Gemmatimonadaceae; genus Gemmatimonas. Next base: position 14,759 of record CAZPJX010000032.1, read on the forward strand.
ACCAGCGACGCTGGTGGCGCGAGGGCCCCGCCTTGTCGACCTCACGATCACCGAGGGGCGATATCATCAGGTGCGGCGGATGTTCGCCGCAACGGGAAATCATGTGCAGGCACTCGAGCGGATTGGCCTCGGCCCTCTCACGCTCGATGGCCTGGCGCTCGGTTCCTGGCGCGTGCTCAGCGATGCGGAGCTGGCGGCGTTGCGCCAGGCGATGCAACGGGAGACACGGCAGGCAAGGTGATGGGTACGGCGATGGCTCCACTGTCCGTCGCCACATCCCCGTGCTCGGCAAGGAGACGGCGCAACGCCGGCCGCAATGTAAGTGGACCCACCGGCCCCATCACCGCGTGCCGTACCACCCCACGTCGGTCGAGCAGCAGACTGGTGGGATACCCGCGTACACCACCGAATGCTTGAATGACATCGTCATCCACAATCGCCACCGGGTAGGTAATGCCGCGCTCGGCGAGAAAGGCATCCACCTTGGCCGCTGGGCCCCGATCGACGGACAGACCAAGCACCAGCACCGAATCCGCGGCGTACGCATCGGCAAGCTGCTGCAGCGCCGGCATCTCCGCACGGCAGGGAGGGCACCACGTGGCCCAGACGTTCACCAATACGACGCGCCCTCGCAGACTGTCGGCCGTCAACACCTGCCCTTTCCGTGTGGTGACCGTGTAATCCGGACGCTTCGCTGCTCGGGCCGAAACGCCTGCCAGCGCCCCCACGTGAGGCCAGCAGCGTGGTGCCGCCCAAATCCCAACCACTACCAATAACAGGTTGGTCAGGTTGAGCCACTTCGGAATCCGCATCGCGGACATCCCCGTCGGCCGCTGCCCGCTCATGCCCGCACCGCGCCAAGCACCTTGAAGCGCCGACCGTCATGCGCCACGCGAACCTCGCCGAAGCGCGCATGGATGAGACGCTCGTACGGCAGTGTCCGGTTGGCCACGAGGTACAAGCGACCACCAGGCGCCAAGGCCCGGTACGCCTCATCGATGAACGCCTGCGGCACGGCGAGATCCGTAGCCTTCCCCAGGTGAAATGGCGGATTGGTAATCACCACGTCGAAGGATTCGCCATCGACTGCCTCTGCGACATCGCTGGCGCGGACTTCCACATTGGAAACCCCTGCCATGCGCGCAGTTCGTTCGGCGCAGCGCACCGCGTCAGCGTCGGAATCCACCATCACAACCCGCGCTTGCGAACGACCCGCAGCCACGACGCCAAGGGCACCGGCACCGCAGCCAAGATCGAGGACGCGATCTCCGCGCCGGATGTTCATGGTGGCAATCAACAGGGTCGTTGCCTCATCGGCATGCTCCCACGAGAATACCCCAGGTCGCGTGGACAGAGTCACCGCGGCATGTGGCGTTCCGGAAAGGGTGGCGACCTCGGCGTTCTCCAGTGGCGCCACGGGGAGCCGTGTCTCGTGGAATTGTTCCACATCGAGCCACCGGAGCGTGGTCAGCGTCGAGTCAACCGGAGTCAGCGATTCCTTCGTGGCACGAACGAGGCGATGGCTACTATGCTGGGCTTCGACGCTCCCATTTCCGAACACCGCCTGCAGGAGCCTCGCCGCAGGCTTGGCGCCTTCATTGTTCGCACCGGCCAGCAGGCAGGTTCCGCCAATGGCGAGCGCGCGGAAGGCCTCGGCGACTGCGAGCTGCACTCCCAGCCGATCCATGGGGATGCGGATGGTCACCAGGGATGCGCCGCCATCGGGAATGCGGGTGCCCGGTACGGCAATGTGATGGACAACGGCCGAGGTGGCGGCAGAGTGGGCGAGTGTCCGAGCGCTGGCGGTGGCGTTGGGCTTCGACCGATCGCAGGCGATGACCTGAAAGCCTCGTGCTGCCGCCACCGCCGGCACAAGCCCGTTGCCCGCGTGCAGGTGAACACTCACTGGCAGGTCTTCGTGTTGCGCACCTGGGATATCGGCATGTCCGCTCGCAAGCCCCATGGTGGGCAGACAGGCCTTCGCGCTCGGGATGGCCTCGGCCAGCATGCGGGCAGCCGGGTCTTCGCCGCCATGGCCGGAAACCCCAGGCTTCGTCGCCACGGTGATAATGGCATCTCCCACACGCACCGGCGCAGAGAGCCACTGACGATAGACGCTCATGGTGGAAGCTGAGAGGAGCGGAAACGCAAAACGGCACCACCGAAGCGATGCCGTTTGCCAATAGACGTGCCGAGTGGGCCTGGGAGGAGTTGAACCTCCGACCTCACGCTTATCAGGCGTGCGCTCTAACCACCTGAGCTACAGGCCCTGGGCACCACGGGACGTATTCGCCTTCGAATTCGTTACGTGGATCCACCAGAGCCGCATAATGTAGCCACGACTCACGCGGCCGACAAGGGCAGCAGGAGGATGCTCGTTCGTGACAACTCGAAGACCATGCCCCGAAGCGCCTCAGGCGTCGGGATCGTCCTCGTCGCCGTAGCCGTCCTCGTGATCGTACTCTTCGTACTCCTCCTCGTCGTCCTCATCGTCGTAGTCATCATCGTCATCGAGGTCGTCGAGTTCGTCCTCGTCGAGATCCTCGTCGTCGAAATCGACGTCGTCGTCCTCATCCTCGTCGAGATCGTCCTCATCGAGGCCCTCGTCTTCGAAATCTTCATCGTCATCGTCATCGTCAGACGCCAGTGCGAAGACGGTCGATGGTACCTTCTCTTCGAGCGCGTCCAGCGACGACGACCCGAACAGCTCCAACATGGGACGATTCTCCTGCGAGTGTGAAGTAGGAATTGGGGGAAACTGACCGGGAGTATCGGCAGAGGTCCTCTGAACCGCAACCCGAAACGACGCACGGGGGTTCGGAAATTCCGCAAGGTCCCCCCGAACCGCCGCCCACGTTCTTCTGTTTACGGACGGGGCGGCGAAATGTTCGGATCAGGCTGGGACGCGGTCGCGGTCGCGCTTCACTTCACGGCTCACCCGCTTCCGATCACTGGCCGCCAACATTCGCTTCCGCAGCCGAATGCTCTGGGGGGTGATTTCGATAAGCTCGTCATCCTCTATGTACTCCAGGGCACTCTCGAGCGTGAGCTGACGGGGCGGCTCCAGCACGATGGCTTCGTCCGCCGACTTGGAGCGCATATTGGTGAGTTTCTTTTCCTTCGTGGGATTCACATCCATATCCCCGGGTCGAGAATTCTCACCGATCAGCATGCCTTCGTAGACGGCATCGCCGGGACTCACGAACAGCGTGGAGCGATCCTGCAGGTTGTATAGCGCGAACGCGATGATCGTGCCGCTTTCCATGGACACCAGCACCCCACGGGACCGCCCGCTGAGTGCACCCGCCCAGGGTCCGTATTCGAGGAAGCGGTGGTGCATGATTCCCGTACCGCGAGTATCCGTGAGGAACTCGCTGCGGAAGCCAAACAGGCCGCGGGCCGGGATGCGGTACAGCAGGCGCACCAACCCCTGGCCCGGGTTCTTCATCTCGATCATCTCGGCCTTGCGCGGCCCGAGTTTCTCGATGACGACCCCCATATAGTCTTCCGGCACGTCGATGGACAGTTCCTCGAAGGGCTCGAGCTTCTGGCCCTGCTCACTCAAGCGCGTGATGACTCGGGGACGCGAGACCTGGAATTCGAAACCTTCGCGGCGCATGGTCTCCATGAGAATGGACAGGTGCAGCTCACCACGCCCCGATACACTCCAGGCATCGGTGGTATCGCTGTCCTCGACCTTGAGCGCCACGTTCCGCTCGAGCTCCTTGTACAGCCGTTCACGGATCTGCCGCGACGTCACGAACTTCCCTTCGCGACCGGCAAACGGGGAATTGTTGACCACGAAGTCGACGCTGATCGTGGGCTCTTCCACACTGATGCCCGCGAGGGCCTCGGGCACAGCGGGGTCGGTGAGCGTATTTCCGATGTCCACGTTCTCGAAACCGGCGAGCTGCACAATCTCCCCAGCCGATGCCGAGGGAATCTCGACCCGCTCGAGTCCCTCATAGCCGTACAGCTTTGTCACACGTCCACGGATCGGCGCCTTGGCGGCGTCGGTGGTCACCAGCGAGATGGAATCACCCATGCTCACGGACCCACGTTCGATGCGACCAATCGCAATACGGCCAAGGTAGGCCGAGTAGTCGATGGTCGACACCAGCATCTGGAACGGACCATGCGCATCGTCTGGCGGCGGAGGCACCGTCTTCACGATCGTCTCGAACAGCGGCTCAAAATCCACCGCGGGGACGTCCATGTCGAGCGTGGAGATGCCCTTCTTCGCACTGCAATACACCACCGGCGACTCGAGTTGCTCCTCGCTCGCTTCGAGTTCGATGAACAACGACAGCACCTCGTCGTGCACTCGCAGCGGGTCGGCGCCGGGCCGATCGATCTTGTTGATGACAATGATCGGCGTGCGTCCGAGCTCAAGCGCCTTGCGCAGAACGAAGCGCGTCTGCGGCATCGGGCCATCGAAAGCATCGACGACCAGCAGTACGCCGTCCACCATGCGCAGAATGCGTTCGACTTCTCCACAGAAGTCGGCATGCCCCGGCGTGTCCACGATATTGATCTTCGTGTCCTTCCACCGGATGGAGGTGTTCTTGGCCAGAATGGTGATGCCCCGCTCTCGCTCGAGCGGATTCGAGTCCATCACGCGTTCTTCAACGACCTGATTGTCTCGAAAGGCTCCGGCTTTTCGGAGCATGGTGTCGACGAGGGTGGTCTTCCCGTGGTCGACGTGGGCGATGATGGCGACGTTGCGAATTTCCATAGCCCTTCAAGATAGCAAGCGTCTGGACGGAGATTCAACGGGGGAAACCAACCAGAACAGGAAGCCACCCGATTCCCCAGGGCATTCCTTCCGGCTCAGCTTGCCCCACGGTGGAAATCATCGTACCCTCCCTAGACACCCTTGCTGGAGGGACCGATGCACGACGAACAGCACGGCAGCAGTGCCAGCGACCCCCAGAAGCCCCAGAGCGCAGCAGCCGCTCAGGCGTCGACTGGGTACCCGCTGGGACGGGGGTACGGCCACGACTACATGCGTGGCGGCGAAGTGTTCGGAGGCTACGGGTACAGTGCTCGGCCGGAGTACGAGCAGACCCGTGGCGAACGTCAACCGGAGAGCCCGTAGTCGGCGAGTTCTTCACCTATCACCTTCGGTGATGGACCCGAGAGCGGGCTGGCGCAGTTGGAGCGCCAGCCCGCTCACATTTTATCGAAGCGGTGGTAGCGCTCCCGGCACACCTCGGGCTCGCCGACGACGCACGAGATCCACGGCCATCGCCATGGCCCGCACCAGACTCTCGGCGCTCGCTATCCCCCGACCGGCAATATCCAGCGCAGTCCCATGATCCGGTGACGTACGGACGAACGGCAATCCCAGCGTCACATTCACGGCACTGCCGAAGCTCGCCACCTTGATGGCGGTCATCCCCACATCGTGATATGGCGCAATCACGGCATCGAACTCTCCCCGCAGCGCACGTACGAACACCGTGTCTGCAGGAAATGGCCCGAAAAGCCCGCACTCGCGCGCAATGGGCGTCAGCAGTTCGTCGTCTTCACTGCCGAAACGACCATGGTCGCCCGCATGCGGGTTGAGCGCGCAGAGTGCGATCCGCGGGTTGACGATGCCGAAATCATCGCGAAGTCCTGCATCCGTTGCGGCTATGGCCTGTCGCATCGCCGCCGTCGTGAGTGCTTGAGGCACATCGCGCAACGCGATGTGTGTGGTGGCCAGCACCACCCGCAACCGTTCCGATGCCAGCATCATCGTGGTCGGCACACCAGCGAGCGCCGCAAGCATCTCGGTATGGCCGGGATATGCATACCCACCGGCCTGCAAGGCCGCCTTGTCGAGCGGTGCGGTAACGATTCCGTCCAATTGCCCGGCGAGCGCCAGTTCTGCAGCCCGCTCCACCGCCAGCCCCGCGAGGCGGCCACCCGAAGCCGCATTGCTTGCATCTGACCGGGACGGTTGCCACGGCCCAACCTCCACCGCGGCCGGAACCTCGGTGCCCGACGGCCCAATCACCAGCCAGGACGCGTCCAGCGCCATCACTCGGGCATCCCTGAGCGCCTTGTCGACGATCTCTGGCCCTATGCCTCTGGGGTCACCCAGCGTGATCCCCAGGCGAAAGGTTTCGGCGATCACCGCAAGCGCTCCAGCGGTGGCGGCCTACGGCGTGGGGTGATAGCGCACGGAGACATAGGTCTGCGCCTTCAGCGAGTCGATCAGGCGCCGCATCTTCTTCTCGCTGGCCAACTGCTCCCGGATGCGCGTACGGGCTTCCGCCTGGGTCATCTCGCCGCCTTCGTCAAGCATCGTCACCTGTGCCACGATGAACTTGGCGGCACCCGCTGCCGGGTCGGGAATGGCGAACGGGCCAATGATGTCGTTCAGCTTCGCTCCCTCAAGGGCGTTGCGATACGCCTCCGGCAACTCGCTGCGCGGATACTCGGGAATATTCTTCTCCTCGCCGCCGGCCTCATCGTGAAACCGGACACTGAGCGAGTCGTAACTCCCGCCCGCCCGCCAGGCCGTGGCGACGGAATCGGCGAGCACCCGCGTGCGTGCTTCATCGGCGGAATCGACGGTCGGGCGGATGAGAATATGCCGTGCCTTCACTTCGGCAGGCTGGACCCGGTCTACCCGAATGATGTGGTAGCCGAATCCCGTCTCCACGACTGGGCTGATCACGCCGGGATTGAGCGCGAACATCACGCGATCAAACTCGGGCACCATGCGCCCGCGGCGGTTCCAGCCGAGATCGCCACCAAGTTCACGCGTCCCATCCATCGATTCACGCTTGGCGATGTTCTCAAAGTCCTCCGGGTGCTTGTCGAGCTCCGCACGCAGCGAATCGATCTTTGCGCGCGCCCGCTTCTTCGCCGCCTCGGTGGGTTTCGTCGCCACAACGATCTGCCGCATGCCGACGCGCGCCTCCCTGCGGGGCAACTGGCCCTTGGCCTCCTTGTAGGCCTCGTCGATCTCGGCGTCCGTCACGTTGACCGCCGTCACCTTGCCATCGCGCTGGAGCTTCTGCATCACGTCCTGCTGCAGCTTGTTCCGACGGGCGGCATCCAGCTGCATCTTGCGCCACTCCTCGATGGTCCCGAAACCGTTCTCCTTGAGCGCCTGCCGGAACTCGGTTTCGCTGGAAAAGTTGGTACGAGCCTGCTTTTCGCGGGCATCGACCTGCGACTGCAGATCGACATCGTTGATCTCCACCTTCTCGGCCTTGGCCTTCTGCACAAGCAGTTCGGCCTCGATGAGCTGTTGCAGCGCGTCTGTTTCCAGACGCGCCAGATCCTTGGCATTCTCGACCTTGGCACCCTGGGCGCGTGCGGAATTCACCGAGGACATCATCTCGGAGATGAGAATGATCTGATCGCCCACCACAGCGGCAATTCCATCGACTGGAATGCCCCGCACCGAGTCCGGCGCCGGCGACTTGACCGCCCGCGATGCGGTGGTGTCCTGCGCATGGGAAAGCGACACCGGCGCCGCGAGGATCGCGACGCCGGTCAGCAGTACGTACAAAGAGGATCGGTTCATGCCGTAATGGTACCCGATCAGAGGATCGAGGTTCAGGCCTTACTTCTTCGTGGTATCCGCAGGCGCCGCGCCGGTCGGCGCGGTCTGGGCCTTCAGCGAGTCGGACGATGCCCGCAACGTCTTGGCCTGCTCGATGGACTTGTCGAGCCCGGCCTCGTTGACCGAGAACGAATACTTCTGCTGCAGGGCATGCGCCATGGGATACGAGACCTCGACGAACGGGGCCTCGTTCTTGACGAGCTTGTTGAAGAACGAGTCGACATGCGCGGCCGCGATCTTGGCCTTGCTCGCGCTCGCATTGGCACTGTCCACCAGCTTCGAAGGATCGACGCCCAGCCCAGCCCACACACGCGGCACGTCACTCTTGAAGTTCATGAAAATGACCTGCAGCTCCGCCGTATCCGCCTGGGACTTGGCGCTATCGGCCTGTTGCAGCACGAGTTCGTTGCGCACGATCTGCTTGACGAACTTGTCAACGAGCGTGTCCGGTGCGGCCACCAGCTGCGGACGAATCTGGGCCTGGGGCGGATAGGCCATCACCCACTGTGCGAAACGCGCGGCCGTGAGGCTACCACCCTTGTACGTGGCGAGCGCCGCATTGTCCTTGATGTACCCCAGCGGATTCTTGGCGATGGCCTTGGCCTTCACCGGCGCGCTGCCTTCGACCTTCACGTTGCGCGAGGTCTCGAGCTTCGCGAGATAGGTGCTCTCGGCGATGGCCACGTTCCGCTGCTTCGCGATCGGGGCGAACTTGTCCGCCACCTCGCTGAACGGCGAGCGGTAGATGACGTGGAAGCCGAAGGACGTCTGGCACGGCGCCTTCGAGATCTCACCGGGCTTGAGCTCGGTCACGCACTTCTCGAATTCCGGCACCATCATGCCGCGACCGAAAACGCCCAGATCACCACCGCGTTCCTTGGCGCCCGGCTCATCGCTCTTGGCGGCCAGCGTCGCACAGTTGGCGGGCGTCGCTTCGGCGAGGATACCCTCTGCCTTCTTCTTTGCCGCGCTGATCTGCTCCGGCGTGGAGTTCGGGTCGGTCTTCACCAGGATGTGGCGCGCCGCAAAGGCTTCCCCGTTGGCATAACGCTGTTCATCGGAGCCCGGCGACAGCGAGTCCCATCCCTTGGAGACATCCTCGTAGAACTTCTTGACGCGGATGTTGTCGATCTGCGACCACAGGGCCGCCTGCATCAGCTTGGCGTCGCTGAGCGAATCGTTGTTGGCCGCCGCGAGACCGGCAAGCTGATAGTTGACCCACAGCTCCGCGATATTGCGCGCGACATCCTTCTCGAGGGGTGCACCGGAACTCGCAATCACCTCTGCGAGCCGCGTCGCCGAGAGCTCTTGATCACCGGCCTTGGCCACCACATCGGGGTTGGACGCGGCACCGCACGCTACGGCGAACGCGACAAGGGCAAGGACGGACAAACGGGACGATTTCATCAGGCGAACTCCGGCCACGGAGAAGTTGGGTGAAGTTGAGCCCCCGGCGACCGGGGACGGTTGCCTTCCATCGAGCCTGTTCAGGGCACCAGTGCGCGCAGGGCCCTGTTCAGCCCTTCGAGCATCTCGGCCCCGCCCAGGCGGGTCAACTTGAGCGCAAGTGGTTGTGTTCGACGGACTTCCACCTGGAACTGCACCTCGTGGAATGCCGCCGACAACCCTTTGAGCCGCGGAACAGCGTCAGCCCTGAAAGTAATACGTGCCTCCGAGGCTCGCACAAGCACCCCGTCCACGGCAAGAATAGCCCCGAGAACGCGCAGCATGGCACTCCCGAAGAGCGCCTCGGCCGCCGACGGGAGCGCCCCGAACCGGTCGCGCACCTCCCGCCTGAGGCCCTCGATGGCTCCCACATCCCGCATCGCGGTGAGGCGACGATAGACGTCGAGCTTGGCTTCCTGCGAGATGATGTACTCGTCCGGCAGGTAAGCCGGGAAGTCCAGGCTGACATCAGCAGGCATCCAGGCCTTCTGCCCCCCGCCGTCGGCGAGCAGGCGGACGGTCTCGTCGAGCAGCCGAAGGTACAGGTCGAAGCCTACTGCGTGCACGAACCCCGATTGCTCGGGGCCCAGCAGGTTCCCTGCACCTCGCATCTCGAGGTCCTTGAGAGCGACCCGATACCCCGCGCCCAGTTCGGTGTGGTGCTCCAACACGGCCAATCGCCGTACCGCGTCCTCGTCCACCCGATCGGGTACCAGGAGGAAGCAATAGGCACGGCGGTGGGACCGCCCCACGCGACCTCGCAGCTGGTACAACTGCGCCAGGCCCAGATGGTCGGCCCGGTTTACGAACATGGTGTTGGCGTTGGGGACATCCAGCCCGCTCTCCACAATCAGCGTGGACACCAGAATGTCCACCTCGCCTTCCACGAACCGACGCATCACCGTTTCCAGTTCGCGCTCCTTCATCTGCCCATGCCCCACCGCCACCCGGGCCCGTGGCACGATGCGCCGCAGATGGTCCGCAATCGCCTCGATGGTCTCGATGCGATTGTGTACGAAGAACACCTGCCCACCACGGTCGAGTTCACGGGCAATGGCCTCATCGATGATCCCATCATCGAAAGGCTCCACGAACGTGAGCACGGGTGAGCGATCGCGGGGCGGCGTCTGCATCAGCGTCAGATCCCGCAGGCCCGCGAGCGATTGATGCAGGGTGCGGGGAATGGGCGTCGCTGTCAGGGTCAGTACGTCGGTGCTGAGCTTGAGCTGCTTGAGGCGCTCCTTGTGCTTCACGCCGAAACGATGCTCCTCGTCGACGACGATCAGCCCCAGGTCCGCGAAGGCCACATCGGGGCTCAGCAGGCGATGGGTGCCGATCACGATGTCGATCTGCTTCCGGCGCAGCCGCTCCACCACCGCGGCCTGTTGACTGGCCGTCTGAAAGCGACTCATCACCTCTACCGTCACGGGAAAGTCGGCCAGGCGATCGCCGAAGCTGCGTGCATGCTGTTCGGCAAGAATCGTCGTGGGCACGAGCACCGCCACCTGCCGTCCACTCTGCACCGCCTTGAAGGCGGCCCGAATCGCAATCTCGGTCTTGCCATACCCCACGTCACCGACGAGGAGACGATCCATCGGACGTTCGCCCTCGAGATCGCGTTTCACATCCTCGGTGGCCTTGCGCTGATCAGGGGTGTCCTCGAACAGGAAACTGCTCTCGAGCTGACGCTGCCACGCCCCATCGGGACCGTACGGCGGCCGGGTGGTGCCCTTGCGGCGCGCATACAGCTCGAGGAGTTCCTGAGTCATCTCAAGGATGGCCATTCGGGTCTTCTCGCGCTGCGCCTTCCACTTGTTGCCACCGAGCTTGTGCAGTCGCGGCGCCGGCGCATCGTCGGTGACGTCGTGCGCGCTGCGATAACGTTCGATCTGATCAATCCGATAGAGCGGCACATTGAGGCGATCCCCACCCTCATACTCGATCACCGCCGACTCAATGGTGCTCTCCCGAACGAACACTTTCTCGATGCCCCGGTAGATACCGATGCCGTGCTCGAGATGCACGACATAATCCCCAGGCTTGAGCGCACCGAGTGTATCGAGCGACGCTCCCGTGCTGTACCGGCGCGCACGACGCAGCCGGCGCTCACGGCGGAAGATCTCGTGATCGGTGAGCACGCGCACGACCTGCGGGACCACGAAACCACCGCCCAGCACCCCAATGGCCAACGAGGCCGCCACCGGTCCGTCTTCACCCAGCAATTCCTCGAGGCGCTCGGCCTGCCCGGCGTTGTCGCACAGGATGACTGTGTGCAGCCCGTCGCGCTGGAGCCGGCGCAGGACGCGCAAATCACGGGAAATGGTTTCCGGATGACGGACGGGGAATGTGATATCCGGTTCCGGTCCCACCGGCTGCAGATCCGCCGCGTTCGTGCTGGTGGCCTTCTGGGGTGGTGGATTGAGGCGCAGCGTACCAAAGCGCGCCAGCGTACTCGCCATTTCCGGCGGCGGCACGAACAGCTGGTCACGATGGGTGTAGGCGTCGCCGCGGCGGAGCGCCAGTTCAGTGTGATGCGCCGCTTCCTCCCAGGTGCGCACCAGCTCCGGCAGGACGCTGGTACCGGCAGGCATCACGATCAGGGAGTCGGACGGCCAGAGTGCCGGTAGGGCAATGCGTTCGCCCGCCTCAGCGTCTCCGTCCGCCCGACCATCCACGGGGAGAATGAGCGCGAGGGCCGCGTCACGCGTGGAACGCTGCGTATTGAGGTCGAAGTGACGGAGCTCGATGACATCATCGCCCCAGAACTCAAGGCGCACGGGCTCGGCCATCCCGAACGAATAGATATCGAAGATCCCCCCGCGCACCGAGAACTGCGCCACATCCTCCACCATGGCGACGCGTTCGAAACCGATTGCTTCGAGGTGCTGCGCGAGCTCCTCCGGCCGGCGCACATCGCCCTTGCGCAGTTCGAGGCGGGCGCCGTGCAATGCGC
>CAZPJX010000033.1:0-26450 GCA_964586985.1 uncultured Gemmatimonas sp.
CCTTCGCGATGCACGCATCAACCGCATCTTCGAGGGTGCCAATGAAGTGCTGCGGCTCTTCATTGGCCTCAATGGCATTCAGGGGCCGGCCGAAGGGCTTCGGGAGATCGCCGACGCACTGCGCAACCCCATTCAGAACTGGGTGCTCGTGTCGGGCTACGCCGCGGGGCGTGTCCGGACCGCCCTGGGCAAACGGGATCGTTTCGAGGCGTCATGGCATTCCGGACTTCGCCAGCATGTCGCGTATCTCGAGAAACACACGGCGGAGCTGTCGAGTGCGACACAAGGTGCCGTGCGAAGGCACCGGAAGGCCATTCTTGAGCGGCAACTCGTGGTGGAACGGCTCGCCGATATGGCCATCGAGCTCTACGCGCGCGCGACCACGCTTGCCCGGACGCAGCGCCTGATCGACGAGAGCGGTGCAGATGCCTGCACGCGAGAGATCGCACTCACGGAACTCTTCTGCGTGCAATCGGGGCAGCGTTTCCGCAGCCATCACGAGCAACTGCACGGGAGCGTCGGTCCCGCCATCGATGTCCTGCGCCGCGACATCGCACGGCAGTTGCGCACGGATGGCGGCTATGCGTCGGCGGATGCCCTACTCGAGATCTCCCCGACTCCGCTGCCCGAGTGGAGTCTGCGGCGCGAGGAACAGCTCGCCGGCAGCCAACCTCCGGCGCGTTAGACCTCGTCTTTCAACAGTCCGAGCTTGAGCGCGAACTTCACGTAATCGGTGCGATGGGTGAGCCCCAGCTTCTCACCGATCCGCTGCTTGTACGTGTCCACCGTCTTGGGTGAGATGGTGAGATGCTCGCCGATCTCCGGTGCGGTGTAGCCCTCGGCCACCATCTTGAGCACGACCTGCTCCCGGTCCGTGAGCTTCTCGAAGCGTGCGCGTTCTTCGGCGTGCCCTTCCCGTTTGGCCAGTCCACGCGCCAGCGCCCGAGCCGCCGAGGGCTGCACGTACACGTCACCAGCGGCCACCGTGCGGATGGCATCGACGAGTTCCCGATCGGCCACCGACTTGAGCAGATACCCGCCCGCTCCGGCCTCCAGCAGCGCAACGAGATGCTCGTCTTCGGTGTGCATGGTGAGAACCAGAACGCGGCGCGTTGCCGGTTCGTCGGGCGACGTGACCCGGTTTGCGTTGAGCTTTTGCAACTCCCGCGTCGCCGTGAGCCCGTCCATGTCGGGCATGGACAGATCCATGACGATCACATGGGGATCGAGACGGTCTGCCAGGGCGAGCGCGTCCTTGCCGCTCCCGCCTTCGCCAACGACGGTAATGTCCTTGGCGGTAGAAAGCACGGCCTTCAGTCCGGCACGAACGATCTGGTGATCGTCAACCAGGACGACGCGAATGAGATCGGGACGCATCGGGGCAAGCTATGGCCAAAGCAGAGGCGGCGGAAGCGCCGCAGGAGGAGGCTGAGAGCCGCGTCGGGTGTGCGACAGGTTTTCCGAGCGCCTCAGCCGACGATAAGACCGGTGCACCGCCCAAACCCGATGCGCTCCGCCTCTGCATTCTCGGCCCAGGCGGAAATCGACAGCTCGTCGCCGGCCTCGAGAAACCCGCGGGTTTCGCCGTTGGGCAGGGTGATTGGCTCCGCCCCCCGCCAGGTCAGCTCCAGCAGGCACCCCCGGCTCTCCCGGGCAGGGCCGGAGATTGTTCCGCTCCCCAGCAGATCACCCGGACGCAGGTTGCAGCCACCGCTCGCATGATGGGTCAGCATCTGCGCGAAACTCCAGTACAGATCCAGACTGCTCCCCTGGGAAATCCGGACGGCCGGCTCATTGGCTTCGCGCATGCGCGGGGTGCGCAGCCAGGTTTCGACCGTGAGCGCCAATCCGCCTTTCGCCTGATCCCCGGCATCGGTGAGATACGGCAGGGGCGCGGGGTCACCCTCCGCTCGTGGCGCCAGGGGAGCACGGAAGGGGGCCAGGGCCTCGGGCGTCACCACCCAGGCCCCAATGGTCGTGGCGAAGTTCTTTGCGAGGAACGGGCCGAGTGGTTGGTACTCCCAACTCTGGATGTCCCGCGCCGACCAGTCGTTGAGCAGGCAATACCCCCACAGGCTCGACTCGGCCTCCGCCATGGGGATGGTCGTACCAAGTGCATTACTCATGCCCACGAAGGCGCCAAGTTCGAGTTCGTAGTCCAGCAGGCGGCATGGCCCGACCGTGGGCACGGCGTCGTTAGGGCCTTTGCGCTGTCCCGCCGGGCGCACGATCGGCGTGCCCGAGACCACGATACTGGACGCCCTCCCGTGATACCCGATGGGTACCCACTTGTAGTTGGGCAGGAGCGGATTGTCCGGCCGAAACATCGAGCCGACGTTGGTGGCATGATGCACGGAGGCATAAAAGTCGGTGTAGTCACCCACCTGCACCGGAAGGAACATCTCTGCCGCGGACTGTGCGACCAGCGCGTACTGTTCGATCTGGCGGCTGTGTGCGTCAACGTCGCTGGCCAATAGCACGGAGAGTGCATCGCGCAGTGCACGGCGGGCATCGCCACCCAAGGCCATCAACGCATTGAGCGATGGCGAGGCGCACGCGCGCGCTGCCTCCTGTACACCGTCAGCGAACGCCACGAAGAGTTCCGCCGCAGCACAGGCCGGGATATCGAGGATCTCGTCACCAATGGCAACTCCCACACGAGGCGACTCGGTGGTCCCCGCTCGCCGAAACACGCCGAAGGGCAAATTCTGCAACGGAAAGTCGGCGTGCCCGTTGGCGGAGACGACCCAGGACTGGCGAGGCGAAGACGGCGACATCAGTGCGATGGTTGGACGGAGGTGAAAGACGATAGGTGATGCAAAGACGCAAAACGACTACAACCAGCCCAGTGTACGAGACTCGTCCACGGGTTCCGTAAATGAGCAGGAGCCCACGCCCACGAGCACCCGATCACGCACACGCTGCAGGGCGTACCGATCGATCTGCACTTCGCGCTGTTCGTGCTGCCAGCGAACGGTGGCATCGTCCATCACGATCCGGTCGGGATCGGATTCCTCGAGCACGGCGATGGCGGCGTCTGCCGTCCCTCCACTGCTCAAAATGGCGGCAGCGAACAGCACATTGGCGAATCCGAACATGCCCCCCGTGGGGGCATCCGGATCGTAGGTGAGGCGGTAGTCTCCCCGCAGCGGATGATGCAGTCCCGCAGTGGCCTTGGCGACGACGTGATGGTCAAGGCAGGCCTGTAGGAACGCGACGATGCGTGCAGCAGGTGGAAACGCGGTGGCGACCGTCCCCCCGGTGCGCATCTTGGCACGCCGGCCTGTGAGGGCTATCGCCTCGATCAGCCCTGACACCCGATCATCGAGCGGCACCTCAACATAGGTGAGCAGATCACGGGGGACGCTCGCATGGATACGAGCCACATCATCGGATGTCTCGGCCTTGGTTTCATAGCAATCGACGATAGCGCCGCATTCATCGAAGCACACCCGGTGCCGTTCATTGAACGCGGCGATGGCCGCCATGTCGGCCGCCATATCACCCGATCCCGTCACGGACAGACGCCAGGGAATGGCTCCCGCATCGCGCGGCAGCAATGGATCGGCAAAGGTCGAGAACGTCTCCAGCGCCGAAGCTGGGCACACGAAACGCCCGAGCACCCATCCGTTGCCACCGGCACGGTAGTGCGCATAGTTGCGCACCGCCGCTTGCATCGTAAGCGCGGCCGGCGGATACAGACCGGCATAGTCAACCAGCCCTTCAAGCAGGATGCGGATCGGGCGTTCCGTCAGCGGAGGCAGGCGAACCGGCATATTCAAAGTCCGTCGAAATCGAGTCCGAGATCGAGCGCGGGCGCCGAGTGCGTGATCGCTCCGACCGAAACACGATCCACACCCGTCTCGGCGATCGCGCGCACCGTTTCGAGCGTGACGCCACCAGAGGCTTCGGTGACGGCACGACCACGACAGCGTGCCACTGCGGCGCGCAGAGTCTCCAGGGCCATGTTGTCGAGCAGAATCCAGTCGGCGCCGGCATCGAGCGCAGCATCGACCTGCTCAAGCGTATCGCATTCCACCTGAATCGGCGTCCCCGGCATCGCCAGTTGACGTGCGCGGGACACCGCCATCGCGACGTCGCCGGCGATGGCAGCCAGGTGATTGTCCTTGATCAACACGCCACTCCGGAGGTCCATACGGTGATTCGTGCCGCCACCCATCCGGACTGCGTACTTCTCGAGCACGCGCCACCCCGGCAAGGTCTTGCGCGTGTCGAGGACTTGCGTCGACGTCCCGGCGATGGCCTGCACGAAGCGGTCGGTGAGTGTGGCAATACCCGAGAGATGCTGGAGAAAGTTCAGCGCAGTACGCTCCGCCGACAGCATGCCGCGTGCGTGCCCGGTGATAGCCAACACAGGGGCGCCAGCACGCACGCGGGTCCCATCTTCCGCCTCCACCCGCAGCGTCACCGCGCCATCCAGCTGACGAAACGCCTCCACCGCCATCGCCACGCCAGCAATCACGCCGTCCCGACGTGCGACAATGGCGCCACGGACATGACGATCGCTCAGAACGGTCGCGAGTGTAGACACGTCGTTGAACGCCTCATCCTCCTGCAACGCCACCCGAACCTGCGCCGTCACCTGAGCCGCGGTGAGGGGAAAACCCGGCATCGCGGCCGACACCGCCCGGACATCGAGGGGCGTAATGGTCCGCGACGGCGACGCAGCAACTCCGCGCGCGGGTGTGGGACGCAGAGGAGGATGATACGACGTCATTCGCCAGGATCCTCGGGGCCAAAGGGGCTGACTCCAGCACTCCCGCCAATCGACACCATTCGCTGGATCGCGATGCGCGCGCGAGCCGCCACATCTTCGGGCACCGTGATGTGATGCTGCATCTGCAGCAACGCATCCCGCACGCGGGGAAGCGTGGTCACCTTCATGTAGGTGCACTGCGCGCGATCATTCGCAGCGATGAAGTGCTTGGAAGGGTTCTCGCGCCGCAGACGGTGTAGAATGCCGATCTCGGTGGCCACGATAAACGTATCCTGCTCGGTTTGCTGCGGACGCTTGATCATCCCTTCCGTGGAGAGGATGTGCACATTGTCCGAACTCACGGCCCCGGCGCTGATGGCCTCTACCACCGGCGTGGCACATCCGCATTCCGGATGAATCAGGAACTCCGCGCCCGGGTGTTGCGCCCGCGTGTGCGAGATGTGCTCGGGATCGATGCCCGCATGCACATGACACTCGCCCATCCACACATGGATATTGTCGCGCCCGGTCTGGCGCCGCACATGCGCACCGAGGAACATGTCGGGGAGGAACAGAATTTCCGTCTCGCGCGGAATGGCGTTGATGACATCCACCGCATTTCCGGAGGTACAGCAGTAGTCACTCTCGGCCTTCACCTCGGCCGACGTGTTGACGTATGAGACTACCACGGCGCCCGGGTGCTCGGCCTTCCAGGCCCTGAGCTGTTCCGCATTGATGGTGTTTGCCAACGAACAACCGGCGGCGAGATCGGGGAGTAACACCGTCTTCGTGGGCGAGAGAATGGCCGCAGTCTCAGCCATGAAATGCACGCCACAGAAAACGATGACGTCCGCCTCGGTCTTTGCGGCCTCCCGTGACAGGCCAAGGGAGTCGCCGACAAAGTCGGCCACGTCCTGCACTTCCGGACGCTGGTAGTTGTGAGCAAGAATCACCGCGTTGCGGGACTTCGCGAGGCGGCGAATGTCCTCGGCGAGGGCGGGATCGTAGTGCGCTTCGAGAATCGTCATGGAACGATGCGACCGATGGGCCTACCAGGTGATATGCCGACCCTGCCACTTGCGGCGGGTCTTGGGAAAATCGCTACGGAAGTGTCCTCCACGCGACTCCTTGCGCATCAGCGCGGCTTCCGCCACGAGGAGGGCGGTGGTGAGCAGATTGCGTTCTTCCGTGGCGCCCGGTGTGAGCCGTTCGCCGAGAAGCTGAAGGAGCGCCACGCAGCGCCGAAGACCGGGCGCCGTACGGGCGATACTGGCGTGGTCCCACATGATCTGCCGAATTTCGTCGGCCGCCACTTGCGCGGCGCCACGGTCGTCGAGCGCGGGGACCGCCCAAGGCGTGGTATCTGGGGTCGGGAGATCCTCTGGCGTCTGTTGCAGATCCCGAGCCACCCGTTCGGCGAATACCAGCCCTTCCAGCAGCGAGTTGGACGCCAGTCGGTTGGCACCGTGAACCCCCGTGCGGGCCACTTCACCCACCGCGTACAACCGCGGCAGACTCGATCGCCCCGCCAGGTCCGTCACGACCCCTCCCATTATGTAGTGGGCGGCAGGCGTGACCGGAATAGGCTCGTGGGCGGGGTCGATGCCGCGGGCCCGGCAGAGCTGGGAAATCCCGGGAAACCGTGTGAAGAACGAGGCCCCCATTTTGGTGGCATCAAGAAAGACGCGCCCGTGCGCCTGCTGCTCCCGGAAGATCTCCCTGGCCACCACATCGCGCGGCGCCAGCTCCGCGAGGCGGTGCCGTTTGGGCATGAACCGCTGTCCCTTGGCGTTCAGCAGGATCGCCCCCTCACCGCGAACCGCCTCGGAAATGAGGGCCAGGGGGTTCTCCGGGGTGTCCAACGCCGTGGGATGGAACTGTACAAACTCCATATCCGCCAGGCGGGCACCAGCGCGGTGGGCAATCGCAAACCCATCTCCCGTAGAGACTTGCGGATTTGTTGTATATCGGAATATCTGCCCACAGCCACCCGTGGCCAACACCGTGGCGTCTGCCACGATCTCGACCGGCCGGCCAGCAATGGATGCCCTCACGCCCGCGCACTGCACCCCGCTCTCGTCCTGGACCAGGAGCAGATCGAGCACACGCGTCGTCTCGCGGACATCGATGGCCGCCGATTCCCGGACTTTCTCCACCAGCGTGCGTGCCACTTCGGCACCCGTCTGATCGCCATTCGCGTGGACGATCCGGTGACGGGAGTGGGCCGCTTCTTTCCCCAGCTTGAAGTCCCCGTCGGGGTCCAGGTCAAACCGGGCCCCGGCTGCCTGGAGCTCCCGGACCCGCGTGGGCCCCTCCTCCACCAGCACCTGGACGGCTTCACTGTCGCACAGCGCCGCCCCGGCGGCGAGCGTATCCTCTCGGTGCAGCTCAGGGGAATCACCCGCCCCCAGAGCCGCCGCAATCCCACCTTGCGCGTAGGCCGTAGCGGAATCGAAGAGGGTGCGTTTGGTGAGCACGGTCACCGATCCGTGGGCCGACGCTCGCCAAGCGGTGTGTAAACCAGCGACCCCACTGCCAATCACAAGGAACCGGGTGCGGATTCTGTCGGTCATAGTAATTTCAATCAAAGGTCATCGGGTCCCCAACTGAACCCCTGACGGTCCCCACGTCCCCAAACGCGGTACGTGCCGGTGTGCCGGTCAGTCCCGCCTTTCCGTTTTCGTTCTCGAGGAGTCACATGCATCTGACGTTCCTGGCCGGTGCTGCGGCCATCGTATCACTGACTGGAGTGTCGCTGCTGCCGACGGAGGTCACGGCGCAGCCTGGCGGGGTTTCTTCCGCGTGCTCCATCGACCCCAACAATCCCAAAGAGCTGGCGCTGCAGACGCTCTCGTTCAACCGCGCCAAGGCGGCGGCGACCCCGGAGGATCGCAAGAAGATCCTGCAGGCGACCATGAAGGAGCTGAGCACGAAGCCGGAGCGCTTTGCGAAGAACCCTGCCGGCTACAACTACGTGCTCTCCCAGGCCCTCGTGCTCTGGGCCGTGGAGCCGGGCATGCCCGAAAAGCCCACGCGCGGGTCATTGGGCATCGTCAGCAATCCGAACGATCCCTACGACGTGATTGCGGAACTCGACGCCTCGTACAAGGCAATCGAAGCCGCCGTCCCGGCCTGCAAGGACGAAGTGACGGGCATGCGCCAGAACGAAGCCTGGTTGATGCTCACGCGGGCGGCACTCGATGCCTCGAACTCGGGCAAGCTCGACTCGGCCGAGTACTACGCGAAGCGCTCGATGCTGGTGAGCGCGGAGAGCCCGTACCCGCACTATGTGTTGGCCAACGTCGCCAACTCGAAGAACGACAAGAAGGGCGCCATCCTGCACTGGGGTCATGTCGTGCAGCGCGCCGGCGACGATACGACGTATCGCGACCTGCGCAACGGCTCGCTGTACTACATGGGACTGGCTCAGTACGAAACGGCCGCCAGTCAGAGCGGCAGTGAGCAGGTCACCACAGCGAAGCAGGCCGTGGAGTCCTTCAAGCAGCTGCTCAAGGTCTATCCCGACTCGCCGGACGCGGCCAACGTGATGCAGGCGTGGGCCGACGCACTGACCCTGGCCAAGGACACCGCAAGCATCACGGAGGTGTACGCGGATCTCCTCGCCAACCCGGATCACGGCACGGACATCACGCTCACCATGGGCGGCGTGATCGCCACGCGTGCCAACAAGATCGATGATGCGCTCAAGCTGTTCGAGGCATCGGTCAAGAAGAATCCGAGCGGCCGTGACGCACTACGCAACCTGGCAGCGACCTATCATGCCAAGGAGATGTACGAGAAGATGTTCGAGCCGTCCAAGCAGCTCGTGGCGGTGGATCCGAACAACGCCGATGCCTGGATGATGTTTGCATACGCCGCGCAGGGACTGGCCAAGGCCACCAAGCTGCCGGCCGAACGCAAGGCGTGGACGGACACGCTGGTCAAGTATCAGACCATCGCCGAGGCGCTTCCGGTGAAGGCGGAGGTGACGGGCTTCACTCGCGGCACGCAGAACTCCTCGCTGACGATTCAGCTCGAGCAGGCCGCCGACGCCACGGGCAACTACAGCGTGACCGCAGAGTTCCTGGATGCGGCCGGTAACGTCGTCGCCTCGGGTACGGAGTCATCGGGTCCCCTCAAGAAGGGCGAGCGCAAGGAGATCACCATCAAGGCCAGCGGACCCGGCGTCTACGGGTATCGCTACAAGCCCATCAAGTAGGACGACCGGCTTTTCGGCCGGACTGCCAGACAGGCGCGGACGACGCGGAGCAAGCTTCCGGCGGCGTCCGCGCCTGTTGCGTTGCGGGAGGCCCGCGTCGTTCCATGCGTGAGACCGCGGCACCCCTTCCGGACAACACGCCCGACGCCCAACCTTCGGGGCCATGCGCCGTACCCTCCTCCTGATCGGGGCACTCCTCCTCGCCCACCTTGCCCTCCTGACGATCCGTCCCGCCGGTGCCACGGTGGCCGACAACTCCGAAGGGCTCGACATCGGTATCGTGTTCGACGTGGGGGGCAGGGGCGACAAGTCCTTCAATGACGGTGCCTATCGCGGCGGCGTACGTGCCGCCCGGGAGTTGGGCGCACGCGTCACCTACATCGAACCCGGCGAAGGTTCCGATCGCGAAGCGGGCCTCCGGCTGCTCGCAGCGGAAGGCATGGACATCGTGATCGGGGTGGGATTCATCTTCACCGATGACATCCTGACGCTGGCGCGGGAGTATCCCAACGTGCGTTTCGCGGACGTCGATCTCGCGATTCCCACCGACTCTGCCGGAAATGCCCTGCCCCTCCCGGCGAATCTGCGTGCGCTCAAGTTCCGCGAGGAAGAAGGCTCCTTTCTCGTGGGCGCGCTCGCCGCCCTTGTAGGCAAGAGCCGGAAGATCGGCTTCGTGGGAGGCATGGACATCGCACTCATTCACAAGTTTGAAGCCGGCTACCGCGCGGGCGTCAAGTACGTGTGCCCCGACTGCGAGGTCATCGTGAATTACGCGGGCGTCACACCCGAAGCCTTTCGCAACCCGGGCCGTGGCAAGGAGATGGCCCTCGCGATGTACAACCAGGGTGTGAACGTGATCTTCCACGCCTCAGGCTCCACGGGGCTCGGCGTGTTCGAGGCAGCAAGGACGGCGGGGAAACTCGCTATCGGCGTGGATGCCGATCAGTACAGTGAAGCGCCGGGGTACGTCCTGACATCGATGGTGAAGGGGATCGATGAGTCGGTCTATCAGACCGTGAAAGCCGTGAAGGCCGGCACCTTCACGGGCGGGGTGCAGCAGTTCGGGCTCGCCGAGAACGGTGTGGGCTACGTGTACGACGAGCACAACCGCGCACTCATTCCCGACAGTGTGCGGGTCACGCTCGACTCGCTGACCGCCAGGATCATCGACGGTCGGATTAGCGTGCCCAGCACGCGGGATGGACGCTGACCGTGGACACATCGCAGACTGAATCGCGCGTGATATCTACCGCCGCATCCGAAACTGCACCTGCACCTGCAACCGCACCTACGGCCACCCTCGCCGTGCGCATACAGGGAGTCGTGAAGACCTTTGGCGGAGTGATCGCCAACCGCGACGCATCCCTCGAGGTCTCGTCTGGCGAGATTCATGCCCTTGTCGGGGAGAACGGAGCCGGCAAGAGCACCCTCATGCGGGTCCTCGCTGGTCTCTATGCACCGGATGCGGGATCGGTGGCCGTGAATGGCCGCAATGTGACCGGTTGGACCACCACCGAAGCCATTGCGGCTGGTGTGGGCATGGTGCATCAGCATTTCATGCTCGTGCCAACGCTCACGGTGGCAGAAAACGTGGTCCTGGGACTCGAGCCTCGGAAGGGGATACAGGTCGATCTCCTCCGAGCCACCCTCGAGGTGGAGTCGCTCTGCCGTAGCTGCGGCCTCTACGTCGATCCGCAAGCGAAGGTCGCGGACCTGTCCGTGGGCGAAGCACAGCGCGTGGAAATCCTCAAGACGCTGTATCGCGGCGCCCGGATCCTGATCCTCGACGAGCCCACGGCGGTGCTCTCACCACCAGAAGTGCAGGAACTCTGGACGGTCCTGCGCAGCCTGCGCGCCAATGGCGGCACGGTCGTGCTGATCACGCACAAGCTCGATGAGGTCATCGCGATCTCCGATGCAATCACCGTCATGCGTGCCGGTACGACGGTGTCTCGTTTCGCCACCCAGGGGGTTACGCCACGGGATATCGCGCGCGCGATGGTGGGCCGGGACGTCGCCCTGCACCTGGAGGCGTTTGATGTCCCGGAGACATCGGAGCACCAGCAACGTGCCGCCACGGAGACAGCAAACCGGACGCTGACGGGGACACGGACCGGGTCGGAGCAGAGCAATGCAACCACATCGCCGCCCGTCCTGCAGGTATCGAACCTCCACATCAGGTCTGATCGCGGCGCGCGCGCGGTGCACGATCTGTCCTTCGAGATTCGGCCCGGCGAGATCTTCGGCATCGCAGGGGTGGAAGGCAATGGCCAGACGGAGCTGCTCGAAGCCATCGCCGGACTGCGCCGCGTGGACCGTGGAGCGATTGCGCTGGCTGCGCGATCGCTCGAGGGCCTGTCGGTGCGTGAGCGCGCCGATCAGGGTCTGTCGCACATCCCCGAAGACCGGCATCGCCGCGGGCTCGTGCTCGACTTCTCCATTGCCGACAATCTCATTCTCGGTCAGCAGCAGCACTTCGCCTCGCGCGGCCGAATGGATCAGGCGCGCATCGCCTCCCATGCGGCGGCACAGATTGCCCGATTCGATATCCGTCCGTCCGATGCCTCGCTGCCCGCGCGCGCGCTGTCGGGAGGCAATCAGCAGAAGATCGTCATCGCGCGTGAGATGGGTCGTCCATTCAGCACGCTGCTCGCGGCGCAGCCCACACGCGGCGTGGATGTGGGCGCGATCGAGTTCATACACGCTCAACTGCGTGCCGCACGTGATGCGGGCAAGGGAATCCTGCTCGTCAGCGCCGATCTCCCCGAGGTCCTGGCGCTCTCGGATCGAATCGCCGTGATGTACGGTGGCCAGTTCGTCACGGTGCGGCCTGCACGCGAATGCACGGCGGAACTGCTCGGCCCGTACATGACGGGAGCTGCCGCATGAACACGGCCGAGCATCTCAGCACACACCCGGTCACGCACCATGCCCGTGGCAAGGCATGGCTGGAAGCAATGCTGCCGCCACTCGTTGCCCTCTGCATCGCGGCCGTGGTGGGGGATCTCCTCATCCTGAGTTTCGGCGAGGCGCCTGCATCGGTCTTCTCGCTCCTCGTCAAAGGCACCTGGGGCAATGCATACGGGATTGGTCAGGTGCTCTACAAGACCACGACGCTGACGTGCACCGGCCTCGCCTTCGCCCTCGCGGCCCGGGCCGGTCTGTTCAACGTGGGTGCCGAGGGACAACTGGCGGCAGGCGGCTTCGGCGCCGCGCTGGTGGGCTTTCTCCTCCCCGGCGGCACACCGGCACTACTCGCCATCCCCCTCTGTATCACTGCCGCCCTCCTCTCTGGTGGCATCGTTGGCGCGCTTCCCGGCGCGCTCCGGGCACGCTTTGGCGCGAGCGAGGTGATCGTCACGATCATGCTCAATTTCATCGTACTCGCGCTGCTCAACTGGTTCGTGTCGACTCGGCTGCATGTCCCGGAAACGCTGCACACCCCCGCCATTGGCGCGGGGATGGTCCCACGGCTCGCCAGCGCGTTCTCCGTGTTCCGGGGAAGCGCTGCCAATTTCACGCTCCTGCTCGCGCTCTGCGGCGCCGCGGCCACCTGGTGGTATCTGTTTCGCACGCGATCCGGCTACGAACTCCGAGCGGTGGGTCTTCAGTCCGAAGCGGCCGAGTACGGCGGCGTGAAAGTGGCTCGAGTGTTGTGGGTCACGATGGGACTCTCTGGAGCACTCGCCGGACTGGGTGGCGTCAACTTCGTCCTCGGCTACAAGGGTTATTACGAGGACGGCTTCGCCGGTGGCGCAGGATTTCTGGGGATCGCCGTGGCGCTCGTGGGGCGCAATCATCCCTTCGGCATCCTGGGAGCGGCCTTGCTGTTCGCCACGCTCTCGCAGGGCGGCCTGGCGGTCAATGCCATCGTCCCCAAACAGCTCACCGACATCCTGACCGCCGTCGTAATCCTCGCGGTAGCCACGGCGGTGCCGGAAGTGCAGAAGCAATTGCGGGCAGCAGCGGCCAGTGCACTGGCTTCACGTCACCTTGCGCGCCGGCAGGCGGAAGGAGGAACAGTATGATGCTCCTGATCTTCCTGCTGCAGACCATTCGCATTGCCATTCCCTACCTGCTGGCCGCAGCGGGTGGTGTGATGTCGGAACGCATTGGTGTCATCGCGCTGGGACTCGAGGGATTCATGCTCGCCGGGGCGTTCGGCGCAGCACTCGGCAGCTACTTCGGTGGCTCGCCCTGGCTGGGGCTGGTCGGCGCCGTAGCGGCCGGAGCCATCGTGACCGTCATCCTGGCCATCGCCACCTTGCGCTTCAACGCCAATCAGGTGGTGGTGGGCGTTGCGATCAACCTGCTCGTGGTTGCCGCAACGCGGTTCTTCCTTCGCCTCATGTTTGACAGCGCAAGCAACTCGCCGCGCGTACCAGGCTTCGGCGGCGAGGGTATCAGCAATGGACTGTTTGCGAGTTTCGTGAATCCGGTCGTTTGGCTGGGGCTCGTGGCGCTGCCCCTGCTGGGCTGGGTGCTCTATCATACCCCATTCGGACTGCGCGCCCGCGCAGTGGGTGAGAAGCCGGAGGCTGCCGCGTCTTTGGGTGTCGCCGTCACCACGCTCCGATTCAACGGCTTGCTCATCGCCGGAACACTGGCCAGTCTGGGCGGTGCATATCTTTCACTCGATCAGCACCAGTTCAGCGACAGCATGACGGCCGGACGGGGGTTCATTGCCCTCGCCGCCGTCATCTTTGGCCGGTGGGAGCCAGTGCGCGTCGCCATCGCCTGTGTTCTCTTCGCCGCCGCCGAAACCTTCCAGATCCAGTTGCAGGGCGCACAACTCATCCCCAGTCAGTTCGTGGAGATGATCCCCTACCTGCTCACGATCATCGCCCTCGCTGGTGTGGTTGGCCGGAGTGTCGCACCGGCTGCACTCGGCAAGACCGACTAGCTCTCCCTCCGTCCGCTCGCATCGGCGAGCACGCATGCCCGACTCTCCCGCCTCGCCTCCCTCCTCCGTCCCCCCCCCGCCCGCCACACCAGGACTCCACGGCTCCGACGAGTCTGTCTCCGACAGCGGCAAGACCGCGTTCGGCAAACTCGTCGTGCTGATGGTCACGGCATTCATCGACATGCTTGGCCTGTTGATGATCCTGCCGTTGCTGCCATTCTATGCCCAGAAGCTGGGGGCGGGTGGGTTCGTCGTCGGCGTGCTGGTCAGTGCCTTCAGTGTGGCCCAGCTCCTCAGCGCACCGATGTGGGGACGCTTCAGCGATCGGTACGGCCGCCGGCCAGCCCTCATGGTCGGACTCGGGGCCAGTGCGGTCGCCTATGTCGTATTCGCCTATGCCGACAGCCTCTGGCTGCTGTTCCTCTCGCGCGTCGTGCAGGGCGCTGGAGGCGGTACGGTTAGTGTGATCCAGGCTTATGTGGCGGACGCCACGAAGCCTGAAGATCGGGCCAAGAGTCTTGGTTGGCTCTCGGCAGCCACAAACGCTGGTGTGGCGATTGGGCCGGTCATTGGCAGCTGGTTGCAGCAATGGAGCCCCCACACGCCGGGTCTCATGGCTGCAGCCCTGTGCATCATCAACATGGCGTTCGCTCGAAAATACCTCACGGAGATTCGCAAACCAGGGGGGAGCATTGCCGATGGACCCGTTCCCATGCGACGGAGTTCACGTGAGGCGGTTGGTCGCGTGCTACTCCATCCTAGTGAACCCGCATCACGGCTGATCCTGATCTACGCCATCGCGATCGGCGCGTTTCAGGGCACGACCGCCATCCTCGCGCTCTTCCTCGAGTGGCGGTTCGGCGTCACGGCCGACACTATCGGCTACTTCTTCATGTATATGGGCGTCCTCAGTGTTGTCGTCCGTGCGCTCATGCTCGGCCGACTCGTCGACCGGATTGGCGAACCCCGACTGAGTCGCTGGGGCGTCGTTTTTCTTGCGGTTGGGCTCGTCGGCGTCTCGCTATCGCGGGACTATTTCACGCTCGCTCTCGCCGTGGGGCTACTCCCCCTGGGCACTGCCTTCACGTTCCCCTGCGTCACGGCCATGTTGTCGCGGGTGGTGAGCAGCAACGAACGCGGCCTGTATATGGGAGTGCAGCAGACCTACGGCGGCATCACCAGAGTGGCATTCCCGGTGATTCTGGGTGCGGCATTCGACACTCTCGGCGAACAGACCCCGTTCTTCATCAGTGCCGTCATGGTGCTGGCAACCTTGGCCATGGGAAAGAGTCTCGAGAAGTACGCGCCCCGAATCGTGAAGGCGTGACCGGTGATGTCCCTGCCACGCGCTGCCGGCGTACTGCTCCATCCATCATCCCTCCCCGGGCCCGGCGGCATCGGAGATCTGGGGCCCGACGCATTCCGGTTTATCAACTGGCTTGCCGATGCGGGGATGAAAATCTGGCAGATGCTGCCCCTGGGACCGACCGGGTATGGGAATTCTCCATACCAATGCTTTTCGGCTTACGCCGGAAACCCACTCCTGATTCACATCCCGGAATGGCAGGGGTCGTTTCCGGCACACCGGGTCGACTTTGCCGCTGTAGCCAACGCCAAGCAACAGGCCCTCAGCGCGTGGCTCGATACACAACCACGCAGTGACGCCCTCGATGGGTTCGTCGACTCCCAGCAGCACTGGTTGCCGGACTTCGCGCTGTTCATGGCACTCAAGCGCGCACACGGAGGCGCCTCCTGGACAACCTGGGGTGCACCCACTGCACTGCGGGACGAGCCCGTGATGTCCCGATGGCGAGAGCGTCTTGCCGACGACATCACGCGGACCTACAAGGAGCAGTTCGTCTTTCACCAACAGCACGCCGCGCTGCGTGTCGCGTGTCGAGAGCGCGGTATTTCGCTGATGGGCGATGTCCCCATCTACGTCGCACACGACTCGGCGGAAGTCTGGACCCACCGCGAGCTGTTCTCGCTCAATCCCGATGGAACCCTGCGGGTGCAGGCAGGGGTTCCCCCAGACTACTTCAGCGAGACCGGACAGCTGTGGGGAAATCCGCTCTACGAATGGTCACGCCTGCAGGCACAGGGATTCACCTGGTGGATAGAGCGACTGCGCGCTGCGCTGGCGCAATTCGATCTCGTGCGCCTCGATCACTTCCGCGGCTTCGAAGCCTACTGGGAGGTGCCAGGTGATGCGGAAACCGCGGCGTACGGTCGCTGGTGCCCGGGTCCTGGCGCGGCACTCTTTGACGCGCTGGAACGCTCACTGGGAGCGCTGCCGCTCGTTGCAGAAGACCTGGGTCTCATCACTCCCGACGTGGAAGCGTTGCGTGATCGGTTCGCGTTTCCCGGCATGAGCGTCCTGCAGTTCGCCTTTGCCGATCCCGCATCGGAGTTCCTGCCTCATCGCCTCGTTCGTAATCGCGTGGTCTACACCGGAACGCATGATAACGACACCACGCTTGGCTGGTGGAGCTCCCTGGGCGTCAGCGACGCCACACACAGCAGCGACGCATCGACCATGGAGCACGCCTTCGCACGGCGCTATCTCAACTGCGATGGTCGGGAGATGCATTGGACACTGATGCGGGCCGCACTGGCCTCCGTGGCCAATACCGCGCTCGTACCGATGCAGGACGTGCTCGGGCTTGGCAGCGAGGCCCGCATGAATCTTCCAGGCCGACGCACGGGCAACTGGGAGTTTCGCTTTTCCTGGGATCAGCTCACGTCATCCATGACGACGCGCTTGCGCGAACTCACCGAGACCTACGGTCGCTGATCGTCGGGATCCAATACCCCACCGGGCTGGTGCGGCACGTCGGTTTCTCCTTCCCCCGGTGCCTGCCAGGCGAAGGTCATGACCATGGCGGCAATCCAGCCGATGACGGTCCATCCCAGGCCGAGGTTCACGAGAGCGATGGTCAGGAGACGACGGTTACCGGCTTTCCACGCCAGCAGCGTTGGGAGTACATAGAGCGCAATGCCGACGACGATCATGACCCCGCCCTTCGGCAACCCGCCACCCTGATAGCCGGCAGGCGGCGCGATCTCGTTGGCGAGCTGTGTCATCCGAGCAAGGAACATGGAGTGAATATATGGGCATGACCAAGTCCCCCGAAGCATTCGTGCATTGCGACCAGGATCTCGCGCGCCGACTCGAACGTTGCGAAAGCCACGCCAATGCTTCGTTTGTTGACGCGCGCGCAAGCCTCTCGCCGGATCTCGGGGCATGCTGGAAGGACTGCGGCGGCACGTGGGCGATGTTCGATGGCATCGGCTCTCCGCTGACGCAGACGTTCGGGCTTGGTCTCTTCAATCAACCCGATGATGCAGAGGTCGAGACCCTGGAAGAATTTTTCCATGCGCGCAGCGCCGACACCATGCACGAGGTGTGTCTGCTGGCCGACCCCAGCGTGTTGTCGCTGCTCTCGAGGCGCGGGTATCAGGTCATAGAGTGGTCGCAGGTACTTTGCCAACGCCTGGCTCAACCGATGGCCGACACCGTTCCGCCACCGAACCCCATCAAGGTTCGTCGCTCACAGCCTGAGGAGGCCGACGCGTGGGCTGGCGTCGCTGCACTTGGCTGGCGAACCGAGGCACCGGACCTCGAGGACTTCCTCCGAGCCATTGGGCAGGTGAATGCCCGTGCGGAGGCAACCCACTGCTTCTTCGCCGAGCTTGATGGCGTGCCGATAGCGGCGGGCGCTTTGCATCTCCATGACGGAGTGGCGCTGATGGCTGGGGCAAGCACGATCCCATCCGCGCGCGGCCGCGGTGCGCAACGCGCCCTACTCACCGCCCGACTTGCGTTCGCTCAAGAAGCCGGCTGCGACTTGGCGATGATGGTCGCGGCCCCCGGCAGCACCTCGCAGCACAACGCCCAGCGCGCGGGATTCCAGAACGTCTATGCACGGATAAAATGGAGCAAGGCCGCCCCGACCCATCCAGGCGCACCCTGATCCCATGTCTCATGCGGGCCATGCACCATCTCCCGCGTGACAAGGCGACCCAGCACGATCATCATTCAGGGATCCCCGGTTTGGGTTCCCGTGAGGGAGATCTCCGTTCCGGCCTGCCCCTTCGCTCACTTACCCCACCCGGAGCCTTCGTGTCCTCTGCGCGTCGCGCATTCCTCAAACATGCCGGCATCACCGCAGCCGCGTTCGCCGCGACACCGTCGCTAGCCCGTGCAGCATCCCCCGAAACGTCCCCCGCCCCTGCCGTCTCAATCACCGAAGAACTCGACGCCGTCGAGCAGCAGCAACAGGAGCTCTGGGATACCAGCTGGACGAAACGGGTGACGGCGAAGCACAAGGCCATGTTCGATGTTCCGGAAGTCGAAGGCGGCCTTGGTGTGTTTCGGGCGGCGATCTGGGGGGCTCAATACATCGACGCCCTCAAGGTTACTCCGGCCGATCTGTCCACGGTCATCGTCATCCGCCACAGCGCCATCCCGCTGGCGATGACTCAGGAGTTCTGGACCACCTACAATGTCGGCAAGCAGTTCAAGCTCAAGGATGACAATGGCAAGACCATGAAGCACAACCCGGTCCTGCCCGCCCCCGACACGCCGCCACCGACTGGGGCGATGGCCACGTACATGCTCAATAATCAAATCGAGAAAGGTGCCATTGCCCTCGGTTGCAACCTGGCCTTCCGCAGCATCGTGTCCATCGTCCAGAAGCAGGACAAGCTGCCACCCGCCGAAGCCCGCGCGAAAGCCAGGAGCATGATCGTGCCTGGTCTGATCCTGCAGCCATCGGGCATCTTTGCGAACGTGCTCGCCCAGGAAGTTGGCTGCGCCTTCGTGTACGCCGTCTAGAAAATGACAACGGCGCTGCGTGCCGGACTTTTCCAGCACGCAGCGCCGTATTTCACTCGTGTTCTGTTACACCGCGTCCGACAGTGACGTGAAGTTGAAATCACGCACCTTGATCGGCGGCATGAAGACGGCACCGCCCGTGGACGCACTCTCCGACGAATTGATACGTACCGTTGGACCAATCGCTTCGAGGTTGTTCAGGAAGAAAATCGGACTCTCGTTGTAGCGGAAATTCTTGATCGAACGCGTCACCTTGCCGTTCTCGATCAGGAAGGTGCCGTCGCGGGTGAGTCCGGTATACAAAATCGTGCGCGGATCGACACCGCGAATGTACCAGAAGCGGGTCACCAGCACCCCACGTTCCGTATTCTTGATCATATCGGCAATGCTGGAAGAACCGCCGAGCATGCGCAGCGAGCGCGTACCGCCGAAACCGCCACCGCCTGCCCGCGTGGCCTGCACGCCCTGCTTCTGCGCCCAGAAACGATCGTAGTTCAGGTTTTTCACGAGGCCGTTCTCGATCCACACCACCTTCTCGAGCGGCATCCCGTCGTTGTCGTAGCCACCGGAAAGGCTTGGCGAATCGGCGGGATCGGTCAGCAGCGTGACGCGCTCGTCCACCACCTTGAGGCCGATCTTGTTGCCACCACCCGGCTTCGAGAAGAACGACCGCCCTTCGTCCGCCGCACGGGCCTGCATGGCGCCCGGAATAAGCTGGACCAGGTTGCCAACCGCCGTGGGCTCAAGAATCGCGGTATATCGACCCGGCTCGATCCCCACCGGATTCCGCGACTCCTTGGCCTTCTGCACCGCTGTCGCGGCAAGCTGCTTGGGGTCGAGCTCGCCGAAACTGTTACCATCGCTGCACGCCCAGCCCGATCCAGTACCATCGGGCGACCGCACGGTAGCGGTCATCGACACGGACGCCGTCGCATCGTAGGCGAAGAGGCCCTTCGAGTTCGCCAGCGCCGTGGCACCCGCGCGGCACTCGATGAACCCGGTGGCCACCAGTTCGTTTGCCCGGGCCAGTTCGGTGACGATCTTCGCCGCCGCGGCCCGTTCCGCTGGCGTGGGAATATCGAGAGCCCGTTCACGCAGCGCGGGATAGCTCTGTTGCCCAAGCTCCGGCATGCGCTCCGGATTGGGCGGCACCAGCTTGGCAATCTCGTGGGCCTGCTTGGCAGCGGCAGCCAGCGAAGCCTCGTCGAGACGGTTGGTATTCACACTGGCCGCACGATTGCCCACGTACGCGGTGATCGTGACCTGCGTATCCTGGTTCTCGCCGGAGGTGGTGACCTGGTTCAACGCGAAGCGCGTATCGGCTCTGGCCCCACTGTTGATCGAGACGCGCGTCTCCTCGGCGGGCGAGTTGCGTAGCACACGCTGCGCGATGTCCTGCGCTTCGGCGCGCGACAGAACACTGGCCGGCGCAAAGAGGGAGCGAGGCGCCTGACTCATGCCTTCCTCCCGGTGTTGATGACGTTGACCTGCGAGAAGATGGCCGGCACGCAGCCATGGCTGACCGAATTGGATTGCGACGGCTGTCCCTTGCCATCACCGAAGGCGCCACCGAGATGGTAGCTGCGCGGTCCGCCTACGGCCTTCAGGCCCTTCCAGAAATCGGGGGTGCGGAACTGATAGGCCACATCCTTGAGCTGCCCGACAATCTTGCCACCACGTACTTCGTAGAACACCTGCCCCGCGAACTGCCCGTTGTAGCGCTGCTGATCGATCGAGAACGATCCGTCACCCACGATCGCGATCCCACGATCGACCTTGGCGACCATCGACTCCCACGTATCGTCGTTGTTCCCAGGTTGCAAACTCACATTGGGCATGCGCTGGAATTGCACATCAGACCAGCTCTGCGCGTAGGAGCAGCCGTACGAGCGCACCGGCTTGCCGACGCGCTTGTAGTAATCGGCCATCATCGTCGCCTGCTCACGCGTGGTCTGGTAGTCCATGAACACGCCATTCTTGACGATATCGAACTTCACCGGCTTCACCGCCTCATCGTCCCAACCGATCGCGCCGAGCGATCCCTTCTGCTCGCGATCGCCGACGATGTTCATCAGTTCCGACCCATACTGCATCTTGCCCAGCATCTGCTCCGGCGGCGCGATGAAACTCGTGCCCGCATAATTGGCCTCGAAACCCAACGCCCGATCAAGCTCGGTGGGATGCCCGATGACCTCGTGAATCGTGAGCCAGAGATTGGAAGGATGCAGCAGCAGGTCGTACCGCCCCGGCTCCACCGGCTTCGCGCTCAGCTTCTGCACCGCCAGCTCGCCCCACTGCGGCGCGCGCTCGGCGAGCTTGCTGTTGGTAACGTGCTCATACCCCAAACCCATCGGCGCGACTTCGTTGCTCGCCACCGTCTGGAAGTCCGAGAAGTCGGCCGAGACGGCCGTGATGCTCATGCTCGGCTGTGACCGGTAGATCGTCTGCACGACATATGAACCATCCGTCGTCATGAGCGACTTTTCTTCCCGAAGGAAGAACATGCTCGAATTGACGTTGCGGACACCCTTCACCTTGAGGGCCGCCTCATTGGCCGCCAGGAGGTAGGCGACCTTGTCGGTGATGGCCACGTTGAAGGGATCGACCTCGATCGGGCTCTTCCACTCACCCACCTGATTGCCCGGCGTGGGAGCGAGGACCACCGGCCGGAGCTGGCTGGCGCGATTGGCGCGGGCCTGGCCCAGCGCGAGCTGCGTGGTGCGGGCCACGCTGTCCTTGTCGAGCTTGCTGGTCGCG
Organism: uncultured Gemmatimonas sp.; assembly: GCA_964586985.1. Classification (GTDB taxonomy): domain Bacteria; phylum Gemmatimonadota; class Gemmatimonadetes; order Gemmatimonadales; family Gemmatimonadaceae; genus Gemmatimonas. The sequence continues at coordinate 21,434 of CAZPJX010000033.1, forward strand.
GCAAAGCCCCAGGCCCCATCGACGAGGGTACGAACCCCGAGACCGTAGGTATCGTTGTCGGATACGCCCTGCACGATGCGATCGCGGGTTCCAACATTCTGCTGGCGGCGCGCCGCCACCCGAACGTCCGCATACGAGGCGCCACCGGACTTGGCCGTGTTCAGCGCCACTTCCATGAGCGCTTTGATGGCAGGATCATCGACCGGAGGCAGGTCGGAGAACGGAACGAGGAGTCCTGAGGAGGACTCAGCCAGGAGCGGCGAGGACGCCACCAACGAGCCGGCGGCGACCGCTGCTCCAACCTTGAGGAAATCTCGGCGGGATCTGGTCATGGACGGAGAGAAAGGGAGATGTGCAAGTTATACGGCTGCACAACGACACGCTGGTCTCGCCTCCCATGGACCTCACCTCCCTGGAAATGTTCCCAACTCCACCCGCTGCTGCCTGCCTCGTCGCCGGCCTCCTCCTGGCCTCGCCACTGATGGGCCAGCTCCCCGGGACCCGTGCACCCGGAGCACCCACCACCCTCACAGCGGACCAGCAGGCCGCCCGTGCGATCTACAAGGAGATCGTCGAGGTCAACACCGCGGATTCCGTGGGCTCGGTGACGAAGGCTGCTCAACTGGTTTCCGCTCGATTTCGTGCGGCCGGATTCCCCGTCGCCGATGTGAATATCGTTGGCCCCGCCGACGCCCCCACGAAACAGAACCTCGTCGTACGGTATCGGGGCAGAGGGCGCGGCAGGCCCATTCTGCTGCTGGCCCATCTCGATGTCGTGCAGGCGCTTCGTGCGGACTGGCCGCGAGACCCGTTCACCCTGGTCGAGGAAGACGGATATTTCTGGGGACGCGGGGTCTCCGACGATAAGTCGATGAGTGCGATGTTCATCGCCAATCTCCTGCGCTACAAGCGCGAGAGCTGGGTACCCGAACGCGATCTGATCCTCGCCCTGACGGCCGACGAAGAAGGCGGCGATCACAACGGGGTCACCTGGCTCATCGAGAACCGCCGCGATCTGATCGACGCCGAATACGCCATCAACGAAGGCGGTGGTGGCACGCTGCAGGATGACAAACCGCTCTTCCACTCCATTCAAGCCGCCGAGAAAGTGTACGATGACGTCACGTTCACCGTGCACAATACCGGCGGCCACTCCAGCGTTCCCCGAAAGGACAACGCCATCTACACGCTGGCCCAGGCGTTGCTCAGAGTGCAGGAGCACACCTTCCCGGTGGAGCTGAACCCCGTGACGACGGCGTTCTTCACCCAAACGGCCAAAGTGGAAATGCCTTCACTCGCCGCCGCCATGCGGGCACTGGTGGCCAATCCGGCAGATGCCGAGGCGGCCCGGGTCCTCTCCACCGATCCCCGCTATGCCAGCATGCTCCGCACCACTTGCGTGGCGACCATGCTGCAAGGCGGCCATGCACCCAACGCCCTACCCCAGACGGCCAAGGCCAACGTGAACTGCCGGATCGTCCCGTCGGCCAAAGCCTCTCAGGTACGTGCCGAACTCCGACGCATCGTGAACGACACCAGCGTGGAGATCACGGGCGACCGTGCCGACCGCCTTGACGGCGCCCTTCCAGTTCATCCAGCACTGCTCCGCGCCACCGAATCGCTGACACGGAAGATGTTCGGCGACATCCCGGTCATTCCCACCATGAGCACCGGTGCCACCGATGGATACCGCTTACGCAATGCGGGAATTCCCACCTTCGGCGTGAGCGGCATCTTCTCGGCACCGGGTGAGACCAACGCGCACGGCCGGAACGAGAAACTGCGCGTGAAGTCCTTCTACGATGGGCTCGAGTTCCTGTACGAACTCGTCAAGCAGGTCGCCGGACCCGGACAGCCAGTATCCTAGCCAGGGCATTACCGGTAGGATCAGCCCCCGAATCCACATCAGGCGCCGGTAGGCCTGATGTGGACATGGAAATGCCCCTCCGGTCAGGCCTTCATGCCGGGTTCACTGTCAATGACGGCCTTGGCGATATCCACCATGCGCACCGAGCGATCCTGACTGCTCCGCTGCATGATGCGGTACGCCTCCTGCTCGCTGCTTCCGGTGCGACGCATGAGAATGCCCTTGGCCCGCTCGATGAGCTTGCGCGCTTCGAGCTGCTGCTTGGCTTCCGCCGCCTCGCGCCGAGCCTCCAGGAGTTCCCGCGCACGCGTGACGGCGAGGCGTAGCGTGGCATCGAGCGTCGCGGGTGGGGTAGGCTTGGGCAGGAGGGCCACCGCCGTGCTGCGCAGGAGGTCGGCGCTGGACAGGGAGACCGACAAGTCTCCGGTAATAAGCACCACCGCAGTACCTGGCAACGCATTCGCGATCTCCTCAGCGGCCTGCACGCCACTTGCGCCCGGCATATGCATGTCGAGGAGTACGGCATCGGGCGTGAACTGCTGCGCCTTCGCAATGGCATCGGTGCCGCTCTCCACTTCCGCCACCACATCGTGACCCAGGACACCAAGCACTTCCACCAGCGTGGAGCGCTCAAGCGCGTTGTCTTCGGCGACCAGCACATGGAGAGGCGACAACAGTTCCGACATGGATTACTCGGTGTTTGAAACAAGATTGGGGCGTCTTGCAATGTGATCTCGTAGCTCCTGGAGCCGCAACGGCTTGCGCAAGACGAATTCCACGCCGTCAACCACCTCGTCGTCAGTCATTGGGGCCCACCCGGTGATGACGCCAATTCGCGTCGACGGCCACGTCTTGATCGCATCTCGGGCCAGATTCCACCCGCTGCCATCGGGAAGCCCGACGTCCGTCAGCAGCACATCATAGGGTTCCACCTCAGACGCCACGAGGTGGCGTACGGCTTCGGCAATGCTGGCCACCGCTTCAACCGCATGGCCATCGCCTTCGAGCACGCGCCGCAGCAGCGCGCGTCCCGCATTGTCATCTTCAACCACCAGAATCCGCAGCGGCAGGCTTCGCTCCGATGCAAAGGTCGCCGCAGTCGCCGGCGCCTTGGCGACGCGCCCGCCCGTCATCCGGGGAAACCGAAGCGTCACGGTGGTCCCCTGGCCAGCCACTGAAGTCAGACGCACCTGCCCGCGATGCCCACGAACAATCCCGTACACTTCTGCAAGACCGAGTCCCGAGTGGCCGACACCCTTCGTCGTGAAGAAGGGCTCGAATGCATGCTCCAGCGCGTCGTGAGCCATGCCCGTGCCGGTGTCCTGTACGGCCAGGCAGGCATCCAGGTCCTCGTTCCAGCATGCCACCGTGAGCGTCCCGCCATGGGGCATCGCATCAATGGCGTTCTGCGCCACCTGCTCCAGGGCTCCTCGGAGCTCCTCAGCGATCCCACGGGTGCACACACGAGGCTCGATACGCTGACCGAGCTGGATCTCCCCGTGCGCCGAAGCACGGGCACTCCGCATGGGTTCGCTCGCATCCCACACCTGGCTCGCCAGGAGGGAGAGATCCACTTCCTCGCCTCCAGCGGTATGCGCTGGCTCCTGACGGACAAAACGACCAAGTCGCGCCCCCGTCGCCGCCGCAATCTCCGTCGCCGTACGAATCCGCTCGGCGTACTCTCGTACGGCCACCGGTGATTCGGCTTGATGCTGCAACAGATACGCCGCGGACATGATGGGATTCAGTGCATTGTTCACATCGTGCACCATCCCTGCGACCAGCCGGCCCATGCTGGCAAGCTGACGCTCCCGCTCGGCCTCGGCATGCCCGAGACGCCGCCTCAGCTCCTCGCGATGATCGTCCACCGTCACCAACGTGAGCGCCGAATCGAATGCGATCGCTCGTATGGTGAACAGAGCGTCGCCGTTTGGTGCCATCACCGGCCGAACCGCCACCGCCTGCGTCGCCTCCACCGCAGCCATGGCGTCAGTCGCCGCATCCCCAAAGGGACGCAGCATCACCCGCCAATGCTGTGCCTGTAGCGCGGCCTGAGCTTCATGGACAAACAGCTCCTCGCCCAGCGAGTTGATCGCCACTGCCATCCCATCACGGCGGAACAGCGCAGCCGCAACAGGCAGGACCTGCAGCACGGCCGTCAGGCGCGCTGGATCCAGGTCACCGGAGATCGGTTCAGGCGAAGTCACTGGGAAAACCTAGGCGCCCTGGTATCCAGGGGCAAACCACCCGACGGTCCGTACGGAGCGCCGTCGGCCACCGCCCGCTGACGGTCGGTCACCCGAGATCGGCGAGGCGCCGTTCCGTTCGGTAATTTGCGCCCATGCCCAGCCAATTCCGATCGACGCTGCTCCGCGTCCTCGTCATCCAGGTGATCGCGCTGATCCTGCTCTGGGTGCTGCAGTCCCGCTACACGCCCTGATCGCCCATGCACTGGATCAACTGGCTGATCGTGGTCGTGTACCTCCTGGTCGTCGTCGTAGACGGTCTGCGCAGGACTCGCGGCACCAAGAATATCGAGGGGTATTTCCTCGCCGGACGCACCCTGCCCTGGTGGGCCGTTGGCCTCAGCGTGATGGCCACCCAGGTCTCGGCCATTACCCTCATCGGAACCACCGGTCAGGGTGCGACGGACGGCATGCGCTTCGTTCAGTTCTATTTCGGACTGCCGATCGCCATGGTACTGCTCGGCGTCACCATTGTGCCATTCCTCCACAAGGCAAAGGTCTATACCGCCTACGAGTTCCTCGAGCGACGCTTCGACCCGAAAACCCGATCACTCACCAGCCTGCTGTTCCTGCTCTCACGTGGTATGTCCTGCGGCACCATCATCGCGGCACCGGCCGTGGTGTTGTCGGCGATCTTCGGATGGGATCTGCTCTGGTGCGTGCTGTTGATCGGCCTTCCGACCATCATCTACACGGTGCTCGGCGGTGTGGAAGCAGTGGCATGGGCCGATGTAAAGCAGATGGTGGTGATCGTCGGAGCGCTGTTGGCGATTGTGGTCGTGCTCATCATGCGACTGCCGGTACCGCTCGATGATGCCCTGCGCGTGGCGGGATCCACGGGCCGACTGCGGGTCTTCGATTTCTCGTTCTCGCTCACCGAAACCTACACGTTCTGGTCAGGCAT